>NZ_JAKKSJ010000025.1:0-77385 GCF_025653365.1 Shewanella sp. SW32
AGCCTGTTAAGCCCATTGGCCTGGAAGTTGTTATGGCTAAAGACGGAAAAAAGCCAACCGCCCGAACAAGTCCCCAGTGTGCATTGGGCTTATCTAAGATTAGGAAAACTCGCGGGCTGGAATGACAGCAAACGAAGCGGAATTGTGGGCTGGGAAAGGTTATGGCAAGGATGGTTTAAACTGCAAACCATCCTTGAAGGTTACCAGCTAGCCTTGTCTCTTGAGCAAAAGATGTGATCAAGAGACAGACTCTATGGCGGGGATTTTTATTAGGCTGAAGAAAAGCTAAATAATGGGCTTAGGCATTACCCTTCACTTTCATATTCAGTGTCTTGGCAAAATCCAGCATACGCGTCAGTGGGATCAGCGCTTTAACTCTTAAGTCTTCATCCACAAAAATCTCATGGGTGGTTTTATCGCTGTCGGCGAGTGACGCTTCAATGGCCTGCAAACCGTTCATCGCCATCCAAGGACAGTGGGCACAGCTCTTACAGGTTGCGCCATTTCCGCCGGTTGGCGCTTCGATTAAAATTTTACCTGGCGCCGCCTGCTGCATTTTATAGAAAATACCGCGATCGGTTGCCACGATAAAACGCTCATTCGGCATGGTCTGCGCAGCTTTGATCAGCTGACTGGTCGAGCCAACAGCATCGGCCATCGCCACCACACTGGCTGGCGACTCAGGATGCACAAGAATCGCCGCATCTGGGTAAACGCTTTTCATATCGCGCAGCGCATTAGATTTAAACTCGTCATGAACGATACAATCGCCCTGCCACATCAACATGTCGGCGCCCGTCTGTTTGGCAATATAGCTGCCTAAATGACGGTCTGGTCCCCAAATGATCTTTTTGCCTTCGCTGTCTAAGTGCTCAACGATTTCGAGAGCAATGCTTGAGGTCACCACCCAATCGGCGCGCGCTTTAACCGCAGCCGAGGTATTGGCGTAAACCACCACAGTATGATCTGGGTGCGCGTCGCAGAAAGCGCTGAACTTATCAATCGGACAACCTAAATCCAATGAACAGGTCGCTTCAAGGGTCGGCATTAAAATGGTTTTTTCAGGGCTCAAAATCTTGGCGGTTTCGCCCATAAACTTGACCCCAGCAACGATTAAGGTTTTTGCTGGGTGATCGCGGCCAAAGCGCGCCATTTCTAAGGAGTCTGAAACGCAGCCGCCAGTCTCTTCGGCAAGGGCTTGGATTTCAGGATCGGTATAATAGTGGGCAACCAGAACGGCATCTTTTTCAATGAGCAGTTGCTTGATACGCGCCTTGTAATCGGCTTTTTGCGCATCGGACAAAGGCACTGGTTTAGGCGGAAACGGGTAATCAATGGTTTCTATTGTTGGAGCAAATGGGCTGGGGGCTAACTGACTCATAACACATCCATCAGGATAACTACGTTCGGGAATTATACGTAATCTGGATCAAAAGATTAACCCATTTGTGCAAAGCAAATAAAAAAGGACGCTTTTAGCGTCCTTTTAGCGTCAGTTATTCGTGCCAGCGGCTTAGCGCATCGCTAATAACATCTCTTGAGGCTGCTCAAGATACTGTTTCCACAGATTACAGAAGCGAGCAATCGTACCGCCATCGATCACTCTATGGTCACCTGACCAGCTCACTTGCATGATTTGGCGAGCTTCGACTTCCCCTTTCGCGTTAAAGCGCGGTAGGGTTTGCAACTTACCTAAGGCCACAATCGCCACCTCAGGTTTGTTGATAATAGGCGTCGCCACTGTGCCACCTAAGGCGCCAATGTTAGAAATAGATATAGTGCCGTCTTTCAGATCCGCTGGCGCCACGCGGCCGCTACGGGCTGCTTGGGTCAGGCGGGTGATTTCTGAGGCCACTTCTAAAATGCTCTTGTCCTGCACATCTTTGATGTTGGGCACCAAGAGACCGACTTTAGAATCCACCGCCATGCCGATATTGTGACGCGCCTTATAAGTCAGTTCAGTGCAATCCGCATTCACTTGACTGTTCATCACAGGGAACTGACTTAACGCGAGCGACATCGACTTCATGAAGAAAGGCATCATGGTCAGCTTCACTTCATCTGACGAATACTTCACTTTCATGCTTTCACGCAGTGCAACTAAGTCTGTTAAATCAAACTCTTCGCAATAGGTAAAGTGCGGAATGCTCGATACAGATTCCACCATCATGCGTGCCATCACAGCTTTTACGCCGCGAATCGGCTCAACCGTGTCAGCGCGTTGAGTCACTGTAGATGTTGGAACTTGGGTTTGAGATGTTTGAGTCGCTTGAACTGGCGCCTCTTTTACCTGAGCCACACTTGGAGCAGAAACATTGCTTGCGCCTTGTTGGAAGCGATTGATATCTTCCTTATACACACGGCCATGCTTTCCTGTACCAGGTACTTGGCTCAAATCGATATCTAACGACCGCGCCATACGGCGAACTGCGGGGCTCGCTAAGGCTTTACCTTGACGAGCAGGTTCTGCATTCACAGCCTGCGCTGCAGGTGCCGCATTGGCCACAGTATCTGTATTTGTTGTCGCCGCAGGTGCAGAAGCCGCCTGTTCAACTTCAATGGCAAATAAAGGCGCATGCACTTTGGCAAGCTGACCTTTGCGATAATGCAGTTTGGCTATTTTACCCGCTTTAATGGCAGGAATTTGCACCAACGCTTTATCTGTCATCACGTCGGCAATCGGTTGATCTTCCTCAACCCAATCACCTTCACTCACCAACCATTCAACTAGCTCACATTCAACAATGCCTTCGCCGATATCAGGTAGTAAGAATTCTTCAATGCTGACAGATGAACGGGATGACGTATCAGCAGTTGTTGCCGTCACAGGCTCAGCAGCCTTTGCGATTGTCGCAGCAGGTTCAGCCGTAACAGATTCGCCTGCGATTTCAACGGCATCTTCAATTTTTACGGCATAGAGCGGCGCATGCACTTTCGCAATATCGCCTTTGGCGTAATACAGCTTAGTGACTACGCCCGCAAAAGGCGCAGGGATTTGCACTAAGGCTTTGTCTGTCATGACATCGGCAATCGGCTGATCTTCAACGACGGTGTCGCCTTCTTTGACCAACCATTCAACCAACTCACACTCCACAACACCTTCGCCAATATCCGGCAAAATAAAATCTTTAATCATACCGGACTCCTAGAAGGTCACTGATGCTTTGATGGCTTCAAACGTTTTGAATGCATCTGGCATGTATTCTTTTTCATGAATGAGTGGGTACGGGGTATCTAAACCACAAACGCGGCTGATGGGCGACTCTAGATACAAGAAGCATTCTTGCTGAATCGTCGCCGCTATCTCACCAGCAAAACCACCGGTTAATGGCGCTTCATGGTTAACCAGCAAACGTCCGGTCTTTTTGACTGAATCGGCAACGGTATCGATATCCCAGGGTGACAAGGTGCGTAAATCAATAATTTCGCAGGAGATCCCTTCTTTAGCGGCCATGTCGGCGGCTTTTTCAAGGATTTCCATTTGCGCGCCCCACGCCACTAAGGTGATGTCTTTACCTTCGCGAACCACTTCAGCCTTACCCAGTTCAATTTCATAATCGCCCGCGGGCACTTCGCCAACCGATGCACGATATAAACGCTTAGGCTCAAAGAAGATCACCGGGTTTTTGTCACGGATTGACGCCAACAGCAGTCCTTTGGCTTGTTCAGGGTTGCGTGGCACCACCACTTTTAACCCCGGCGTCTGGGTAAAATAGGCTTCAGGTGATTGTGAGTGATAATGGCCGCCCGCGATACCGCCGCCATAGGGCGTACGGAACACTAATCCACCGACATCGAACTCATTACCGCTGCGGTAACGGAACTTAGCCGACTCGTTGACGATTTGATCAAACGCCGGAAAGATATAATCGGCGAATTGAATTTCAGCCACGGCGGTCATGCCATTTGAGGCTAAACCATTGGCAAAACCGGCAATACCTTGCTCTGTCAGCGGCGTATTAAAGCAGCGATCGCGCCCGAATTTTTCTTGAAGACCGGAGGTGGCGCGAAATACCCCGCCAAAGTGGCCCACATCTTCACCAAAAACCACCATGCGTTCATCGGCTTGCATGGCAATCGACAAGGCCTCATTGACGGCCTGTAACATATTCATTTCAGCCACGGCTTATAGTCTCCCTGCACTTTTTGGATAGGCTTGCGGATATTTCTTGATATGTTCTTTAAGCTCGGCGAGTTGCTTTTTCAGCACTGGCGTCGGCTTGTCGTACACATCTTCAATAATTTCATCCAGCATAGGCACAGGAATTTTTTCAGCCACTTTTACCGCAGCCAATACTTCTTCACGATATTTCTCATGCAGTTTCACATCATCCGCTTCAGCCAACCAACCTTTGTTGATAAGCCATAATTTGAAGCGTTTAACCGGATCGTGTTGCTGCCACTTGGCTTCTTCATCTTTCGAGCGATAACCTGAGGGATCGTCTGAAGAAGAGTGCGCGCCGAGACGGTAAGTCATGGCTTCAATCAGCACAGGCGCATTATGCTCAATCGCATAGGCGCGGGCTTGCTGAGTTGCGGCTAACACGGCCAACATGTCATTACCATCAACACGAATGGTGTGCATGCCATAACCGACACCACGGCTGGCAATACCGTTACCGGCAAACTGCTCTTCGGTGGGCGTTGAAATGGCGTAGCCATTGTTACGACAGAAGAAAATCACTGGGCATTTCAGTACCGCGGCCATGTTTAGACCAGCATGAAAATCCCCTTCCGATGCAGCGCCTTCGCCAAAATAACAAACCGCGACTTTGCGCTTACCTTGCATTTTTAAGCTGTAGCCCACACCAGTTGCCTGCGGGATTTGCGTGGCTAACGGTGAGGAAATCGTTTGATAATGCAATGCCGCACTGCCGTAATGGATTGGCATTTGTCGACCTTTACCAAGATCTTTCTCGTTACTGAACATCTGATTCATAAACTGTTCAGTGGTAAAGCCGCGATAACGCAACGCCGCATGCTCACGATATTGCGCGAGGATAACGTCTTCTTGATCGAGTGCGGCCACACTGCCGACAATCGCCGCTTCTTCACCCGTACAGGTCATGTAGAAGCTGATGCGTCCTTGACGCTGGGCGCCAAGCATACGTTCATCAAGTACCCGAGTGAATACACAGGTATCGTAAATTTTAGTGGCTAAGGTTTCATCTATCACAGGCAAAACCGCGGTTTCATAAGTGGTGCCGTCGGCTTGTAGAATTCGAAGGATAGGAATGTGTAGCGATGCCTTATCCAAGAAGCCGACACGGTGCACTGTATCAGTGTTGAGTGTTGCTTTGCTCATATTGTGCTCTTGTTATCTCATTACGCATCAAAGCGTTTTGATGCGTCTGTTTATACGAATATGCCCGACGAACATTACGTTAACGTAAACTACCTATCAACCATCGGCATAGCTCAAACCACAAGTTATCCCTGCCACGCATGTATATATTGCTTTACAAGCCTAACGCACGTCCGCATTCACCGCAGGGATCAGGCAAATCACAGTGCGATTGCCAATAGGCACTTTGGCATTAGGGAACACGACAGACTCAAACTCGTGCTCCACTTTAATTTCTTGCCCACCTTCCCGCGCTAAAACAAAGCCCTTCGGGAAAGCTCTGAAGTTTTCGACATCTGTTGCGAAGGTAAATTCAAAATCATCGAAATGTTTATTGATGACGCGGCACACTTGGTACAAGTTAACCTTATCGGCATCAAATGCATCCAGCTCCAACGACTTAGCGGTGATCAAGCGCATGAACATTTCATGGGTGGCGATAAAACGCGTCATGTCGTTCTGCCCCATGGGATACACTTTGCCAAGCTCAATGGTAAAGGCATCGGCGCCGTAGCATTCAGAGGAAAAATAGCTGAAGGTCGTGGTCGGTTCGTGGTGGAAAAGTACTGTATCGACGCCGCTTGCGGCTAAAAACATAATTTGCTCGCCGCTAAAGGCGCGCCCTGGACGATAGGGATAGATAGCGAACTTTTCATGCTTCGAGGCGCGCATCGCCGTGTGCAAATCATAATGGATGCGCTGACGTCCATCGGCAACCGCAGTATAAAAACGATCGACATAGGCTTCGAGTTTTTTCGCGCGTACTCGCTCAGGGTTCACTAACCCTGGTGGATTGGAATGCTCACCACTAAATAGACGATTCATGTTTTCGTCAATAATCCGCGTGCCGTTATTAATCGCTAATGGGTTACCAATGAGAAATAAAGTGCGCTGTTTTGCGATGATCTTTTGCTGTAGAAGTTGTTTAATTAAGCTATTGCAGAGTTCAATGGGCGCGGTCTCGTTACCGTGAACACCGCAGGAAAGCACAATATCTTTTCCTTCATTCTGTATTGGTTCGAAAACAATAACACCGGTATCCCATACTTCCACTTGAGTATGATCGCCTAAGTTAAATGAAAATTCGCCATCGAACTGTTCAGGATGGGCTAAGGTGAGCGCTAAAAAATCCTTTGAATCTAACAGAGCTTGTAACACAGAATTCTCCTTATAATGATGTGTAACAGTATTGGCGCAATAGCATAAGTACAGGCAGTAATAACCACTTAAGCATTTTTCTCACCGCGGTTAGTCTCACTCGCACCTAAAAAACGGCTTCAATACTAACACATGTTTTTAGTGCTGTTCTCAGACATTTATTACCGTAGGACCCAGTTTTAAACGGAATGACATTCAACTAAGCTGTTTGTTAAATTATCAGGACATTCCCTAAGAATTTCCCATGATAAATATTCCAGCTTGAGGCTTGCTTTTGCACTCAAGTTTTATCACAATCCTTAGCCATCTAGACTTCTATTGGATTTAATTATGGCGTTAGCAACCTTTGGTGCCGGCTGTTTCTGGGGCGTAGAGTATTTTTTTAGACAAGTGAACGGCGTATCGAATGCCACCTGCGGCTATATGGGCGGCAATAATAGCGCGGCGACCTATGAAGAAGTCAAAAAAGGCAAAACGGGCCATGCCGAAGTGGTGCAAGTGGAATTCGATCCTGCCCTTGTCAGTTATGAAGACTTGCTCGATGTATTTTGGAAAAACCACAATCCAACGAGTCTGAACATGCAAGGCGGAGATATTGGCACTCAATATCGCAGCACCATTTTCTTCCACGACCGTGAGCAAAAAGCGGCCGCCGAAGCCTCAAAGTTAGCTTTTGCCCGCTCGGGGCGTTGGGGATTACGCCATATCGTCACAGAAATAGTGCCACTGCAACAGTTCCATGTGGCTGAGGAATATCACCAAAATTACATCGATAAGAATAACTTACCGAGTTGTCATATCGAGTACTAAATACGGTCAAATTAGTATTAGATCAACTACTCACAGCTGAATTAGACACAAACAAAAACGCACTCAAATCTGAGTGCGTTTTTTATTTTGAGACGTTAGCTAAACCTACTACTGCATTAAGCGTTTAGCGCCTTATCAATTAATGCCTGCGCATCTTTGATGATCTCAGCCAAATGCTGCTCACTGATAAAACTTTCGCCGTAGATTTTAAATAACGCTTCAGTGCCCGATGGACGCGCCGCAAACCACCCATTAGCTGTGGTAACTTTGATGCCGCCAATCGCCGCATTATTGCCTGGCGCATGGGTTAACACGTTTTCGATTGTCTCACCTGCAAGCACAGTGGCATTTAAGGTATCGGCATTGAGCAAAGCAAACTTGGCTTTGTTTTCAAGACTGATTGGGCTATCGATACGCTTATAGAAACTTTGGCCAAATTGTTTTACTAACTCTTGGTGACGCTGACCTGGGGTTTTACCTGTCACCGCAAGAATTTCTGCCGCAAGTAACCCTAGAATAAAACCGTCTTTATCCGTACACCAAGTAGAGCCATCACGGCGTAAAAATGCCGCGCCAGCACTCTCTTCACCGCCAAAGGCGATTGTGGCTTCGGCTAAACCGTCGACAAACCACTTAAAGCCCACTGGCACTTCGAGTAACGTTTTGCCGTGGAAAGCACAGATTTTATCGATAAGCGCACTCGATACTAAGGTTTTACCTATGGCTAAGGTATCGCTCCAATCTGGTCTGTGTGTCAGTAAATAATCAATAGCGACCGCAAGATAATGATTCGGATCCATCAAACCCGTACCAGGGCAAACTATGCCGTGACGGTCATAATCGGGATCATTACCAAGGCATAAATCAAAGGATTCTTTATGGGCGAGTAACCCGGCCATCGCGTAGGGAGATGAGCAATCCATGCGGATTTTGCCGTCTTTATCCAGCGGCATAAAGCTAAAGCTTGGATCAACCTTATCATTGACTAAGGTGATATCGAGCCCATAACGCGCGGCAATCGGTGCCCAATAGAAAATCCCTGAACCACCGAGCGGGTCAACGCCGATACGCAGCTTAGCGTTGGCAATCGCCTGCATGTCGATAACATTTTCTAAATCAGCCACATAGGGCGTGATCAAATCAATGGCGTTGACATAGCCTGATGCCAGCGCTTTGGCATACGCTAATTTTTGCACGCCAGCTAACGCTTGGCGCAAGTAATCATTGGCCCGCGATTCAATCCAAGCCGTGATATTACCTTCGGCCGGTCCACCATGGGGTGGATTGTACTTGATGCCACCGTCCTGAGGAGGATTATGGGAAGGCGTAATGATCAAACCATCGGACAATGCCGCACCCGTAATATTGGCTTCGCGATTGGCGCAAATCACCCCATGGGAAACCACTGGCGTTGGCGTAAATCCGTCGTTCTGTTGGATTTTCACTGTGACTTTATTTGCCGCCAGCACTTCAATGGCCGACAAATAGGCCGCATAGGATAACGCATGGGTGTCAATCCCAAGGAACAGCGGCCCATCGATATTTGCCGATTGACGGTAGTCCACTACAGCTTGGGTAATCGCCCAAATGTGTTGTTGGTTAAAACTGCCATTGAAGGCGCAGCCTCTGTGCCCAGAAGTGCCAAAGGTGACGCGTTGTTGTACGTCATCCATATTTGGCGTGATGCTGTAATAATGGCTCATCAGTTTTGGAATATTGACCAGATCCGTCTGATTAGCGATTTGTCCTGCCCTTTGATGTATTGCCACCTATGGCTCTCCTGCACTCAATTACAATTAGAAAAAGTAGAAAAATGTCGTACTAACTTGGCTCATCCGCGGATTAAACGCGCTCGGAGATACCCGCTGCTACTGTCGCATCACAACCAAATTGCACTAAAACTTCCGATAAAATAGTGCGTTTCTTGGCGGTATTGTTGTTACTCGTTACCCAGAAACCACTTGTACCAATTTCTTTTGGGTTAGCCGAAGCACTCGCTTCGAGCAGTTGCTCCTTAGAGCGAGCAAAATACAAACGATCGCGCCCTTGGATCTGCAAAATTTGTGAGAATTGCTCTGGGGCTAATTGATACAAACTTTCGAGCAAAAACAGAAAACGACCTACTGCGCCTTTTTGCTGCGATAACTGATGTTCATCGACTAAGCGACTAAAATCATTCACTGCTGGCACTGTTTGCGCCGCGATTGGCTGAATAGGTTCAGCTTCAAGGCTCGGTTGGCTAATCGCCAAAGGCTGGGGTTGTTCGACCGCATCGACGGACAGGCCGAGTAATCGACGAAGAATGTCAGAGGCGCTCTCACCAATACGTTCTGTTTTGCTGGCAATATGACGATAGAGCTCTTCATCTACTTCGATATATTTCATAACCTTAATTATCCTTTGTTATTCGACAGGCTTAACCGAAAAAAGTTTACCACAGCGATCGGGGCAGATCATTGCGATCTGTTACCAGTGTATCTATCTCTATCAATCTGATAAAGCGCCATTATTCTAAAAGTGCGGGAAATAGCACAGCAAACTAGCAGTTAATCGACAATTGCCGAAAAAGCACACAAGTTACTGGCCGCCCCCACTATAGAAATGGCAACTGACTTGTCAAGCCAACGGCATTAAGGGCACAATTCGCGTCACGCTAAGCTAAAAATCTCCAACAGGAATCACCATGAACTTTGTTTCCACAGGCCAAGGACCCGCAGTGCTCTTGATCCACGGCTTGTTCGGTAATCTAGATAACCTCAAAGGTCTAGGGCAAGTATTAGAAAATCAGTATCAAGTTATTCGTGTCGATGTGCCCAATCATGGTTTAAGTGAGCATTGGGATCAAATGGACTACCCTCGTCTGGCCACTGCAATGATCAGCTTGCTCGACGAACTGGCTATTGAACGCGCCCATATTGTGGGTCACTCCATGGGGGGTAAAATCGCCATGGCGACGGCGTTAGCCTTTCCAGAGCGCATTATCAGTATGGTGGCAGCCGATATCGCCCCCGTCGCCTATGAGCCAAGACACGACACAGTGTTTGCGGCATTAGAAAGCCTGCCCTTAGAAGGCCATACCGACAGACGCTTTGCCCTAAACCATTTAATTGACAATGGTATTGACGAAGCAACGGCACAATTTTTACTCAAAAATCTACAACGCACGGATACTGGCTTTCGTTGGAAAATGAACTTAAGTGGCCTAAAGGCTTGTTATCCTAATATTATTGGCTGGCAAAATCAGACACTAAATCCAGTACAAAGCTATGCTGGACCAAGTCTGTTTATTCGCGGCGGCGACTCAAATTATGTCACTAGCGAGCACAGAAGCGCTATCATGGCGCAATTCCCCGCGGCACAGGCAAAAACACTTGAAGGATGTGGTCATTGGTTGCATGCGCAAAAACCCGTCATTTTTAACCGGATCGTGTCTGAATTTATTGACAAACATTCAATGTAAATCAGCAGCAAACTCGACCGAAAGCATATGGCAGCCACCATCTTGTTGTGATATATTCGCGCCTCTTTTGGCCTTAGAACACTCTCAAGGACTAAGAAAGTATGTTATCTCAGTACATGGAACAAATTGAAACCATCGGCCTGAACCTGTTTTTTGCCTCGATATTTTTCTTTATCGGCATGGCCATCCACGATGTGCTTAAACAAGGTAACGTGCCAAAATTTGGTCGATTTATTGTTTGGTTAGTGTTATTTCTCGGCTGCGCCGGGTTTATTGTAAAAGGTATTATCCAGATCACTTGGGAAGGCTCAGGGATCGGTTAACAATAAGAACATGGCAAAAGAAGCGACAGACAGAACCACTATTGACCTTTTTGCCAACGAAAAGCGCCGGGGCCGACCACGTAGCAATCCTTTGTCCCGTAGCCAACAGCTTAAGGTCAACAAACGCAATCAAATCCAGCGCGATAAAGCCAACGGATTAAAGCGAATAGAGTTAAAGGTGTCACAAGATTTGTATGACGCCTTGAATGAGCAGGCATTGGCCAGTAACATCAGCCGTAGCCAGTTAATCGAATTAATTCTTCAGCAACAAGTTGAGTGCTGAACGAGTACCAGCAAGATTAACCTAATAAGTGAACTAGACATTAAAGGATAGACAATGGCAACTGTAGGTCTTTTTTTCGGTAGCGACACAGGTAACACCGAAGCTGTAGCCAAGATGATCCAGAAAAAACTGGGTAAAAAAATGGTTGAGGTGAAAGATATCGCCAAAAGTACCAAAGAACAGATTGCAGAGTATGACTTGCTGCTGTTCGGCATCCCGACCTGGTATTACGGTGAAGCGCAATGTGACTGGGATGATTTCTTCCCTGAATTAGAGCAAATTGATTTTACTGACAAACTTGTCGCTATTTTTGGTTGTGGTGATCAAGAAGATTACGCTGAGTACTTCCTTGATGCCATGGGCATGGTTGGCGATATTGTTCAGGCCCGTGGTGGTATCATCATCGGCCATTGGCCAACTGCAAGCTACAATTTTGAAGCCTCTAAAGGTCAAGTCGATGACGACCACTTTATTGGTTTAGGTATCGATGAAGATCGCCAGCCAGAGCTGACTGAAGAACGTGTTGATGCTTGGGTTAAGCAAATTTACGAAGAAATGTGTTTAGCTGAATTAGAAGATTAATTCTGTTAACCATTTGATTAAAGCGGCTTTAACGCCGCTTTTTTTATGCATATATTTCTGACTAAGAATAACGACATACCACACTCATGAGCAACACACCTCGCTCCAATCATTGGGATATTTTTTGCACCGTCGTTGATAACTATGGCGATATTGGCGTCACTTGGCGTTTAGCCAAACAAATAGCCAATGAGTATCAGATCCCCGTTAATTTGTGGGTCGACGACCTCGCAAGCTTCTCGCATATCTTACCGACACTCGATCCACTAAAAGCCACTCAAACCTTCAATGGTGTGAATATTATTCATTGGAAAGAGCCTTTACCTATAGAGTTTGTCGCAGGAGCAGTGCTCATCGAAGCCTTTGCCTGTGAACTCCCCGAACAGGTAAAAGAGCAGCTGGCTTATTTACATCAGAACGCCCCAAAATCTGTACCTGTTTGGCTGAATTTAGAGTATTTAAGCGCAGAGGATTGGGTTGAAGGCTGCCATGGTTTGCCATCGTTACAAGCCAATGGTTTGAAAAAGTATTTCTACTTTCCCGGTTTTAGCGCCAAAACGGGTGGACTCATTTGCGAGCAAAATTTGTTTGCAGAGCGTGATGCTTGGCAAGCTGATACTGCCAATAAATTGCAGCTTTTTACTGATCTAGGTCTTAAGGACATTCAGGCACAAGACACAGTGATTAGCGTTTTTAGCTATGAGACCGAGGCGCTACCCGCATTATGTGAGTTATGGCAGCAATCGGTAGAAAAAATCCATGCGCTGCTCCCAAAGGGGCGTAGCTTAAACAGTCTGACACATTTACTGCCCTGTGAGATTGCCGATCTAGTGCCGGGTCAACAGATAAATCATGGTAATTTAACCCTGCACATTTTACCTATGACAGACCAACAGGGGTTTGATCGCCTGCTCTGGAGCTGTGATTTTAATATCGTGCGCGGTGAAGATTCCTTTTTACGTGCCCAATGGGCCGCAAAACCCTTCATTTGGCACATTTATCCCCAAGAAGATGATTATCACCTCGTAAAATTAGAAGCTTTTCTCAAACTTTACTGCGATAATCTGCCACCTAAAATTGCTTGTTATTGGTCTGAATTGAATCTCGCGTTCAACCAAGCACAGCAATCAGCCGTGAGCCTTCACTGGCAAAACCTTAATCCTGTTAATTTGCCCTTGTTGCATCACCATGCTAAACAATGGCCAATTAATGCATTAAATGCTGCAGATCTCGCTACTCGACTAGTTCAGTTCGTTAAAAACAGCTAAGATACTGCGCGAAAACAGAAAAATCTAAATATAGGAAATAGTGTAATGAAAACTGCTCATGAAATCCGTCCTGGTAACGTGATCATGTTAGATGGCAGCCCATGGGTTGTGCAGAAAACTGAAACAACTCGTTCTGGCCGTAACGCTGCTATCGTTAAGTTAAAGTTGAAAAACTTACTGCTTAACTCTGGTACTGAAACGACTTTCAAAGGTGAAGATAAGTTAGAAGACATCATCTTAGATCGTCTTGACTGCACATATTCTTACTTTGCAGATCCTATGTTTGTATTCATGGATGCAGAATACAACCAATACGACGTAGAAGCTGAAAACCTAGGTGATGCAGCGGCTTATATCGTTGATGGTATGGAAGAAACTTGCCAAGTGACTTTCTATGATGGCAAAGCTATCTCTGTTGAAATGCCAACCACTATCGTACGTGAAGTGATCTACACTGAGCCTTCAGCTCGTGGCGATACTTCAGGTAAAGTGATGAAGCCAGCGACTATCACTGGCGGTGGCACAGTGAGTGTTGCTGACTTCGTGAAAGTAGGCGACAAAATTGAAATCGACACTCGTACTGGTGAATTCAAGAAGCGCGTTTAATCGCCCTTCTCGTTTCCAGACACAGAAAAGCCAGTGCTTGCACTGGCTTTTTTGTTGCTGTTTTTTTAGTGATGTGTCGAGTCACTCAAGGGAATAGGTGTTATCCAGCAAAATCCCCTCATTAAATAAGCGTTAGCATTGCGGCCCTAAGAAACGTCGCTCCCAAGCCCCTATCTCACTCAAATAACTTTGGAATTCAATTTCCTTCACCGATACAAAGCCAGTGACAAAATCGTCCCCGAGTAAGCGTCGTGCCGAATCACTTTGGCGCATTTGCGTTAACGCAGCTAAAAATGTCTGCGCTAGGTCATGGCTGCTATCGTAGGCGCTCCCTGTTTCTGGTGCACTTGGCGATAATTTTTCTTCCATTCCGGCAAGGCCCGCAGCCAAAGATGCGGCAATCATCAGGTACGGATTAGCATCGGCGCCCGCAATACGATTCTCTACCCGTCTCGCTACAGGAGCACTTAATGGCACACGTAAGCCAGTGGTGCGATTATCAACGCCCCAACTTAAATTAATCGGCGCTTGACTGCCGGAAATATAACGTCTAAATGAATTGATATTGGGTGCGAATAACAACATTAAATCAGGTAGATACTTTTGTAATCCGCCGATGTAGTGGTGAAAACGGTCAGTGTCGCTACCATCAGCATGGCTGAAAATATTATTACCTTTATCATCGATGACACTTTGATGTAAATGCATAGAACTGCCGGGTTGACCCGCTATGGGTTTCGCCATAAATATCGCATTCAAGCCATGTTTTATGGCGATTTCTTTCGCCGCGTATTTGAACATAAAGGCTTGATCCGCTAAGGCCAGCGGATCGCCATGCACTAAGTTAATTTCATATTGCGATAGCCCCATCTCGTGGATCCAAGTATCACCTTTAATCCCAATCACATCGATGGCGGCATTAAACTCATCCCAAAATGGCGCGAGTTCATTGAGCATATTCATGCTAAACGCAGATTGACCATTTTCAGCTCGGCCACTTTTTGAAATGGGTGCCTGATACGGCACACTCGGATCGGTATTGGCTTCAGTCAGATAAAACTCAATCTCAGGGGCCACCACGGGCGTTAACCCAAGGGCTTGGTAACGGGCCAACACATTTTTTAACATAGAGCGCGGCGCAAATGGACATAAATTGCCATCCAGTAATACGCAGTCATGGATGGCAAATGCGCGCGGCACTGTGCTCCATGGGATCATCTTGAGAGTGCTGTAATCGGGGACGAGTAAAAGATCAGGATCAGCATCAGGGAAAACAGGATCGTAAGAATACTCACCGGTAATCGCTTGCATCGAAATCGCTTGGGCAATACGTAATTCAGCACCCTGAGCAAAACTTCGGGCTGGCATAAGCTTTCCCCTTGGATAGCCTGAAATATCAGGGAATAAACATTCGACATCACGTATTGTGCCGTGCTCGAAAAACGCAGTAAGAAGAGTTGAGTCCATTTGATTCGTTTGCCACTAATGTTGAAAATAATGCCCTGAAGGATGCAAAGTATAATCAGGCTTTGATTTGAAAAGCTACATGGCGACGATGAAATATGTAAAATATAAATGACAATTCCGTAAAATATAATTTGACATCAGTTGAAAATATTCATTTAACAGTGTAATCGTGTTTATCCTAGTTCAAGCCTCCTCACTCTTTACTCACCTTTTACTCATTCTAGCCGCCTAACCCCATTACGGCAGACATAAAAAAACCAGCCGTAGCTGGTTTCTTATATTAATCGTGACAGAAGTTATGCAATCACAATAAAGCCGATAAATGCTATTACTGCTGCGATAAGTGCATAAGGTAACTGAGTCACAGCATGGCTCACTAAGTTACAACCTGAGCCTTGGGCGGCCAATACGGTTGAATCTGAGTAGAAGCACGCTTGGCTACCAAATGATGATGCAGACAATAAGGCCCCAATGACTAATGGGATGTCCGCCCCAACCGCTTGCGCTAATGGCATCACGATAGGAATCGTCACGGCAAATATACCCCAGCTCGAACCTGTGGCAAATGCGAGTATAGCCATAGATAAGAACACTACCGCAGGCAGCAATTTAGGTGTCATAAACGGGCTTAATGATTCAATGACATACTGCGGCAGTAATAACTGATCGCACACATCCTTAAACACAAACGCCGCAATCACAGTGCTAATGGCTGGTAGCATGCTTTTAAAGCCATCGATCATTTGGTCCATCATCTCTGAAAATGGCATCAAACGCTGCACTGCATAATAAGGAATCGTGATAACTAAGGTCGCCAGCAAGCCTTTCCACACGTCGATATCAAAGTACACGGTAAAGGCAACTAACAAACCAATAGGCACTAAAAAGTTATGCAGTTTGCCCTGATTATCGGCGTGCTTAAATTCCTCTTCTATGGCTTTAACCGCATATTCATCCGAAGTTTGCACTTGGTCGAAATCCACTTGCGCTTCAGCGGGTTCACCTTGGGCAGCGCGCAGCTGCGCAGCCTTCATTGGACCAATGGCGGGCACAATACCTAATGCGACAAGTAGCACCATAGCCACAGCTAACCAAGCATAAAGCATGTAAGGAATAGCTTGCATATAAACTGCAATGCCTTGACCTTCGGCTGCCACACCGTTATCCACCAGTAATCCACCAAAAAATACTGCCCAAGTCGATAATGGCACTAACACGCACACGGGCGCGGCGGTGGAGTCCACGACATAGGCGAGCATTTCACGGGACACTTTAAATTTATCCGTTACACGCTTCATGGTTTCACCCACGGTCAACGCATTGAGATAGTCATCGATAAAAATCACGATCCCAAGGATAAATGTCATTAATAGGGAAGATTTAGGTCCTTTCGCCAATTTAAGTGCATTGCGGCCAAACGCTAATGCGCCGCCAGTTCGTACTAAAAGTGCGATGAGCGCACCAAAACCACCACACACCAGAATCAACCAACCTATGGTTTCATCGGCCATAACCTTCAATGACACACTAGCAAAATTGTTTAAGACTTGACTGGGATCGAGTAACAGGAAACCGGTTACCGCACCTATGATCAAAGATAAAATAGGACGGCGTAACCAAATAGCTAACACCAATACCACCAAAGGTGGAATGAGACTTAACGCTGTCGGTTCAGACATGCACTTAGGTCCTCTAAATAAATCGCCTAAAAGGCAAATGGTTTTAGAATAACGTCTGAAATCAACACGATTTAGAACGTCAACACAGCTGCTTCATGATGACTAACCCTGAAGATAAAACCCGCGAATTGCTTGCTATCTAAGGTGCCTTGCCAAAAACATCGCGCAGAAAATAAAGCGCATCGAATATTGAGTCAACTATAAATTTAACTTGATAGAAAATAAATTTATTTCCCGCGAGACAATTTTACATAACCGTATAATCTAGAAGACTTTTAACGCGATTGTAACTTAAACATTTATGATCTTCTTAGCTTAATAAGCATTCAATAAATATGCCTAATTATCACAAGATAAAATGCCGCTTGCATAAATTTACCTTATCAAAAATCTGTGATTAAAAATCAACCATTAAGTATCAGCTAAAATACATTTTCTTCTGTTACGATTAATATGGCTAATATAGAGAAATCAAATATGAGTCAGCTAATGAAAACGCATTTTCATCTTTCGAAATGAAAAAACATAAACAAGATTCCCCTACCAACCCAATAGATAAACAATCTTAAAATCATGCCAATGTCAGAACATAAAACTTGTGCAGATTTCTTTAATCGTCTGTTAAAGCATATTTAACTGAGGGATATTTATAAAAAAAGCGCAATTCTGTGCTTATCCCCCCTTTCATCTACAATGAAATTTCGTTATGGTGCGCTAACTTAAGCCAAAACTTTATGCATGTTCCGAGGTGTAAATGCGCCCTATCATCAAATCCAACAAGCTGGATACCGTTTGCTATGACATCCGCGGCCCAGTGCACAAGGAAGCCAGACGTTTAGAAGACGAGGGGCATCGAATCCTCAAACTCAACATTGGTAATCCGGCCCCCTTCGGTTTCGAAGCGCCTGAAGAAATTGTGCGCGATGTGATCCTCAATTTACCCAGTGCCCAAGGCTACTGTGAGTCAAAAGGATTATTCTCTGCCCGTAAGGCCATAGTGCAGCATTATCAAGCCCAAGGGATTTTTGGTGTCGATATCGAAGATATCTATATAGGTAACGGCGTTTCAGAACTCATTATGATGGCAATGCAAGGCCTGCTGAATACCGATGATGAGATCTTAATCCCCTCACCAGACTATCCCCTGTGGACAGCAGCGGCGAATCTCGCGGGCGGCAAGGCTGTGCATTATCGCTGCGATGAAGAAGCGGACTGGTTCCCCGATCTCAACGACATTAAAAGTAAAATTTCATCACGTACTCGCGGCATAGTGCTGATTAACCCGAACAACCCAACCGGAGCGGTATACAGCAGAGAATTACTGCTGCAAGTGGTTGAACTGTGTCGTCAACATGATCTGATCCTTTTTGCCGATGAAATTTACGATAAAATTTTATACGACGAAGCCAAGCATATTCCTGCTGCGGGTCTATCAGACGATATTTTAACTGTTACTTTTAACGGCTTATCAAAGGCTTATCGTGCAGCAGGATTTCGTGTTGGTTGGATGATGTTATCTGGCAATCTTAAGGCTGCTAAAAGTTACATCGAAGGCTTAGAAATGCTGTCCTCGATGCGCCTCTGTGCAAACGTGCCCAATCAACATGCAATTCAAACCGCGCTCG
This sequence comes from Shewanella sp. SW32, assembly GCF_025653365.1. Taxonomy (NCBI): domain Bacteria; kingdom Pseudomonadati; phylum Pseudomonadota; class Gammaproteobacteria; order Alteromonadales; family Shewanellaceae; genus Shewanella; species Shewanella sp. SW32. The sequence continues at coordinate 18,606 of NZ_JAKKSJ010000025.1, forward strand.
GCGGTTATCAGAGTATTAACGAGCTTATTTTGCCTAATGGCCGCCTCACAGTCCAAAGGGATGCCTGTTACGAATTGCTTAACCAAATTCCAGGTGTGAGCGTTAAAAAACCAAAGGGCGCACTCTATGCCTTCCCTAAACTGGATATGAAGAAATTCAACCTAAGGGATGATGAGCGTTTAGTGCTGGATTTACTCAGAGAAAAGAAAATCCTGTTGGTCCATGGCAGCGCCTTTAACTGGCCTGAGCCTGACCATTTGCGAGTGGTTTTCTTGCCCTATAAAGAAGATCTGAAAAAAGCATTTACCGAGTTTGGCGCCTTCCTCGAAAACTATCGGCAGTAAGTTTATCCTCAGTTAACAGTTTGAGTCATAAAGCGATCCTAGTGGTCGCTTTATTTTTAGCTATTTCTTTAAATCCTCCACGCTCATGCTCACGTGTCATCCAAGGCTGTGATAATCTAAGACTTCACTAGCGTCAATACTGCCTATTCACTCGTATCATGTCTTCCATTGCAGCTTGTCGCCTACCGATTTCACTCTTTAGCAGGAAAACTATGAGTCACTTATTTGCGCATTTAGCTCGCATGAAACTTATCCAACGCTGGCCTTTGATGTACAACGTTCGCACTGAAAATGTTCAAGAACACTCGCTGCAAGTTGCCATGGTGGCCCATGCACTGGTGATCATCAGTAATAAGAAATTCGGCACGACGCTCGATCCCCATCAAGCCACGAGTCTGGCGATTTTTCACGATGCCAGTGAAATTCTCACGGGTGACTTACCGACGCCGGTGAAATACTTCAATAAAGAAATTGAAGCCGAGTATAAAAAGATTGAGGCGATTGCCGAGCAGCGCATGTTAGATATGGTACCTGAGGAATTTAAAGAGGATTATCGCAGTCTGTTCATCAGCGATTACGCCGATCCCGTTTACAAGACCATAGTGAAATCGGCTGATACTCTGTGTGCCTATCTTAAATGCCTTGAGGAAAACCGCGCTGGCAACAGTGAATTCAATACCGCCCGTAAGCGTCTCGAAGACATGCTGTCGACGAATCCTGATCCCTCAGTACAGTATTTTATGAGCTGCTTTGTACCCAGTTTCACTTTGAATTTAGACGAAATTAACAAGATGCTTTGATTTTCCACTCTCGCTAGGAATGCATATGACTTCAAGTGTTTGGCAAGAACGCCGTCATGGTGAAGATAAACAACGGCGTAACGATCACCGCAGCCCTTACCAAAGAGATAGGGCGCGTATTCTCCACTCGGCCGCCTTTCGCCGCCTCCAGGCCAAAACGCAAGTGCTCGGCGTTGGCATGAATGACTTCTATCGCACCCGATTAACCCACTCACTCGAAGTCTCGCAAATTGGCACCGGCATAGCCGCGCAGCTCAGACGTAAATATCCACAACATAAACAGCTGCTTTGCTCTATGAGCTTATTAGAGTCCTTATGTTTAGCCCACGATATTGGTCATCCTCCCTTCGGCCATGGCGGCGAAGTCGCATTGAATTACATGATGCGCGACCACGGCGGTTTTGAAGGTAACGGCCAAACTTTTCGAATTCTCTCTAAGCTTGAGCCCTACACCTTAGATTTTGGGATGAACTTGTGTCGGCGTACCATGCTCGGGATTTTAAAATACCCCGCGCCGCACTCGAAGCTGTTTGTCGCGGGTGAACATAATGAAATCACCAACCATAGACAGCTCAAGCCGTCACAATGGCCGCCGGTTAAGGGCACTTTCGACGATGATAACGACATCTTCGCTTGGGTGCTTGAGCCTTTGTCTGAGGCAGATAGCCGTCGTTTTACATCGACTCAGCAAGGTTCACACCCCGCCCTCCACCACTATCCGCATCTGCGAACCCAGTTTAAATCCTTCGATTGCTCGATTATGGAACTGGCTGATGACATCGCCTATGCGGTGCACGATCTCGAAGATGCGATTGTGATGGGCATAGTCACAGCGTCCCAGTGGCATCAAGATGTGGCGCCGACACTGACCAACAGCAGTGATGCGTGGATCAAACAAGAGCTGGCAGATATTGGCAACAAGCTGTTTTCCCATGAGCATCACCTGCGTAAAGATGCCATAGGCACACTCGTTAATGGCTTTGTCACCGCTATTGTTATCTCAGAAGATGACGTGTTCGAAGAGCCATTATTGCGCTTTAATGCGACGTTAGAGCCAGAATTTGCCATTGCGCTCAATGTGCTCAAGCAACTGGTTTATAAATACGTGATCCGTAAACCTGAGATCCAAATGCTCGAATATAAAGGCCAGCAAATTGTGATGGGTTTATTCGAAGCCTTCGCTTCCGATCCAGAGCGTTTACTGCCACTGAACACCCAAGAGCGCTGGCGCGAAAGTGAGCAACAAGGTTTAAACAGTCACAGAGTGTTGGCGGACTATATTTCGGGAATGACCGATGAGTTTGCAGGCAGACTGTATCAACAGCTATTTAGCCCCAAAGCGGGCTCGAATGTGGAGCTGAGTAAGGAAATGTAGGCAAGCGATCATTTCGCAGCCCGGCTTTCTATAAAGCCAGACTGTTTGTAAATGCTCGTGTTACTGTAAAAACCCGACTTTCTACAGAGTCAGCTATCACAGCCGTTCTTTATCAAAATGCGAAAGATAAAAGACAAAAAACCACCTCGCGGTGGTTTTTTATTTTGTCACTATTTCAAACTCGATTTATAAAGCGCCAATGGCATCTTTACAAAGTTGAGTGATACGATCCCAATCGCCGTGTTCCATTGCATCCGTTGGCGCAATCCAACTACCACCAATACAATCGACGTTTTTCAGCGCTAAATAATCTTTATAGCTGCTTGGCGTAATGCCACCTGTTGGGCAGAAGCGAATATCCGCTAGCGGACCCGAGAAGGCTTTAAGGGCATCGACACCACCCGAAGCTTCAGCTGGGAAGAATTTAAAGTGGGTGTAACCGAGCGCCATCCCCGTCATCACTTCTGAAATGCTCGCAACCCCTGGAATTAAAGGGATTGGACCATGCATACCCGCTTTGAGCAGTTCAACCGTCGCGCCTGGGGTAATAATAAACTGCGCACCCGCGGCAATCGCAAGATCAAGCTGAGCTTCGTTTAGGATAGTCCCTGCGCCCACTAAGGCCTCAGGCACTTCTTTAGCGATTTTAGTGATAGCTTCGAGTGCACAAGGCGTACGCAAAGTCACTTCTAACACGCTAATGCCGCCGGCAACCAGTGCTCGCGCTAATGGCACCGCATGTTCAATCTTGTTAATCACCATAACAGGAACAATAGGGCTGCGTTTAAAAATATCTTGTGGCTGTAGTGACCAGTTATTCTCAAGCATTGCGTTATTCTTCCTTTGTATTAATAAAGTTCATCGATGGCATTAGTACAACGCGCACCAGTTTCTGGACTACTTAGATTTGAACGTAGCGCACTAAATAACTCGCGGCCCATGCCATAACGTGAGCGATGTAAATCCACTATTCCCGCGGCTCTGGTGGCAAGTTCAGCTTCAGAGACAAGCAGGCTCAGTTCGCCTGTTAACGCATCGACACGGATCAAGTCGCCATCTTGGACTTTGGCAATTAAACCGCCATCTAAGGCTTCTGGCGTTAAATGAATGGCCGCAGGGACTTTACCCGACGCACCAGACATGCGACCGTCGGTCAGCAGCGCGACTTTAAAGCCTTTGTCCTGAAGCGTTCCCAATAATGGGGTTAACTTGTGCAGTTCTGGCATACCGTTAGCTTTCGGGCCTTGACCTTTAACCACCACAACACAATCTCTATCCAAAGCACCGGCTTGGAACAAGGCATCGAGTTTGTTTTGATCGTCAATCACCACTGCGGGCGCTTCAACGACACGATGTTGTTCTTGTACTGCTGACACTTTGATCACAGCGCGGCCTAAGTTACCTTTGAGTAATTTTAAGCCACCGTTGCCTTGGAAAGGTGATGCGACTGACGTTAACACTTCAGTATCTAAGCTAGTCGTTGGACCATCGACCCAGCGCAGTTCACCGTCGAGCAGCCTTGGCTCTTGGGTATAACGGCGTAAACCAAAACCCGCAACGGTATCCACATCTTCATGCAATAGCCCCGCATCGAGCAATTCTTTGATTAAGTACGCCATGCCACCGGCTGCATGGAAATGATTAATATCGGCATGACCGTTTGGATACACGCGCGCCACTAATGGTACAGCATCGGATAATTCAGAAAAATCATCCCAGTTCACAATAATACCGGCAGCACGAGCCGCGGCGACAATGTGCATCGTCAAGTTAGTAGAACCGCCAGTAGCCAAAAGTGCCACAATGCCGTTAACCACAGATTTTTCGCTGACCACTTCACCGATTGGGGTATATTGGGTGCCCATTTCGGTTAAACGACACACTTGCTTAGCTGCCATCTTATTTAACGCTTCGCGCAGTGGATCATCAGGATTCACAAATGACGAGCCAGGTAACTGCAGGCCCATCACTTCAAGCATCAACTGATTCGAGTTTGCCGTGCCGTAGAAAGTACAGGTTCCTGCACTGTGGTAAGACTGGGCTTCAGCTTCTAACAGTTGCGCGCGATCCACTTTACCTTGGGCAAATTGCTGACGAATACGGGCTTTTTCTTTGTTCGGGATACCTGATTTCATCGGCCCAGCAGGCACGAATAACATAGGCAAGTGACCAAAGCTTAAGGCGCCGATAAGCAAACCTGGTACGATTTTATCGCAAATGCCGAGCAGTAAAGCGCCATCAAACATGTTGTGAGACAAGCCCACAGCCGTTGCCATCGCAATCACTTCACGACTCAGTAAGCTCAATTCCATACCGGGTTGACCTTGAGTCACACCGTCACACATGGCCGGAACACCGCCCGCCACTTGTGCAACACTGCCGACTTCCTGACAGGCTTTTTTAAGCAATTCAGGATAGCTTTCATAGGGTTGGTGCGCAGATAACATATCGTTAAATGCCGTCACTATGCCGATGTTCGCCTTATTCAATTGACGCAATGCATTTTTGTCGTCTGGATTACAGGCGGCAAAACCATGGGCTAAGTTGCCACAGCTCAATGAGCTACGGTGTACACCATGGTTACGAGCATCATTCAATGCGGCGAGATAACCTTCACGTGACGCTTTGCTACGGGCAATAATTCTGTCGGTAACAGCTTGAACTACTGAGTGTATTTCTACTGAGTGCATAGTGACTCCTTAAGCGCTCCAGAACACATCAACGGGCGTTTTACGCTGCGCTAATACGGCTCTGATAGGCATAGCATGGACATCATCACTTTCTAACGCTTGACGATATACGGATAATTTCTGTTCCCCGACCAAGTGCAGATAAATTTGTCTGCTGTTCAGAATCGCACTCTTAGAGAGCGTAATTCTACCATGGGGCGCTGTGGTGGGGTTCGTCGCCACACACAGGGCTTGGGTTGTGAGCGCATTTTCAAGCTCAGCACTGCAGGGAAACCAAGAGCAGGTATGACCATCGTTACCCATGCCTAACACCACCACATCAAAAGGACGTGGGAAGTTAGACAAGGACTCGGCGGCCATATCGGCGCCCGCTTCTGCGGTCGAAAACATGTTTTTTAAACCGCGGAATTTGGCATTCGCCGCACGGTTTTGTAATAAATGTTCACGCACGAGACGCTCATTAGATGCATCGGCGTCGGCTTCAACCCAGCGCTCATCGGCAAGCGTGATATAAACATCACTCCAATCGATGGATTTCATGCTCAATAGTTGAAATAACTTAAGCGGCGTCGAACCACCGGAAACCACTAAGCTCGCTTTTCCGCGGGCATCGACGGCTTCCTGCAACTGGCTCGCAATTCTATTCGCAAGCTGTTGTTCTAACGCACTTGGCGTATCGAAAGATTTGAATACGGTTTCTTTAATCATCAAAGTCTCCTACTCGTCCCACGAACGGCCATCTTTGGTGATCAAAGCAACTGACGCAACTGGACCCCAAGTACCCGCAGGATAAGGTTTTGGTTTTTCGTTGCTTTGTTCCCACGATTGGATAATGCCATCCACCCAAGTCCATGCCTGCTCGACTTCGTCGCGGCGCACGAACAGCGCTTGATTACCGAGCATAGCTTCGAGTAATAGACGCTCATAGGCATCGGCGATGCGTTCATTTTTAAAGGTATCGGAGAAGCTCAAATCGAGTTTAGTGGTTTGTAGACGTTGTTTCTGCTCCAAACCTGGCACTTTGTTCATCATCTGGATTTCAACCCCTTCATGGGGCTGCAGACGGATCGTCAGCTTGTTCGGTGGCAGATTTCGGTAGCTTGAGCGATATAAGTTATGCGGTGGGTTTTTGAAATACACCACAATTTCAGAGCTCTTAAACGGCATACGTTTACCGCTACGTAAATAGAAAGGCACGCCCGCCCAACGCCAGTTGTCGATATCCACACGAATAGCCACGAAGGTTTCTGTGTGTGATTGAAGGTTGGCGCCTTCTTCTTCTAAATAACCCGGTACTGGACTGCCCTTTAAGAAGCCTGCGCTGTACTGACCGCGTACGGTATTTTCATACACATTGTCAGAATTAATCGGACGCAGTGATTTGAGCACTTTAACTTTTTCATCACGGATACTGTCAGCGTCTAAGTTAACAGGTGGGTCCATGGCAACGAGTGTTAACACTTGTAGCAAATGGTTTTGGATCATGTCGCGCATCTGACCCGCTTTGTCGAAGTAACCCCAACGGCCTTCGATACCCACTTCTTCTGCTACTGTGATCTGGACGTGGTCAATCGTACGGTTGTCCCACTTAGAGGCAAATAAAGAGTTGGCAAAACGCAGGGCAATCAAGTTCTGTACGGTTTCTTTACCTAAGTAATGGTCGATACGGTAAACCTGACGTTCTTTGAAGTAAGCGGAAACTTGGTCATTGATAACACGAGAAGAGTCTAAATCTGAGCCGATGGGCTTTTCGAGCACCACGCGTGAATCTGGGTGGATAAGATCTTGTTCATGCAAACAACGGCAAATGTCGCCGAATATTGCAGGTGGCGTAGCAAAGTAACTGACCATAACGCGCTCTTCTGGTTTGAGCAGATCATGGAAGGCACTGTAGCCCGCTGAATCGGTAAAGTTAGTGCCAATATAGTGGCAGCGGGACAGGAAACGTTGGAGAGTCTCTTCGCACAAAGGCTCTTTCACGAAGGTGTTTAATGCAAGCGTGACTAATTCGATAAACTCATCTTGAGTAAACTCGTCTTTCGCGACACCGATCACTTTCGTATCTTTATCGAGAAGTTCAGCTTTATCTAGCTGGTATAAAGAAGGTAACAACTTGCGTCGTGCCAAATCGCCTTTAGTACCAAAGAGTACGAAGTCACAAGCTTTGGCGCCTGATGTTGTTTTGCCCATTGCGTTACGATCTCCTTTGTATGTCGTGTCCCTTCATGTCGATGAAGAAATCCACACTTTTGTTGTAATATAACAACAGAATTTGTTAAATGCATCTATTTTTATAAATATTAACATTCTAGCTAACTAGTCACTTGCTGCATAAATCTGATATGCTTTTTGTGCTTAAATTACTGAAGGTAGTAAAGTCTTATTTCAAAATTGTACTGAAAAGTTACTACATAGAGTCTATTAGTGGGCCGCCAGTCTTGATCTGCTCCCACGAAATAAAAATAAATAAAATTACATTCTCAATTTAGCGGACATACGCGTATGAATACCCTAGAAAAGGTTCAAAAAAGCCTCACCCATTTTAGTAAATCAGAACGCAAAGTTGCAGAGGTGATCTTAGCATCACCACAGACAGCTATACATTCTAGCATCGCCACACTGGCTAAGATGGCAGATGTCAGTGAACCTACTGTGAATCGTTTCTGCCGCCGCTTAGATACTAAAGGTTTCCCTGATTTTAAGTTACATCTAGCGCAAAGTCTTGCGAACGGTACACCTTATGTGAGCCGCCACGTTGAAGAAGATGATTCAACTGAGTCTTACACGACAAAAATATTCGAATCTTCAATGGCTTCGCTCGATACCGCACGTCAAAGCCTAGACATTTCAGCCATTAATAAAGCCGTTGATATTCTCACTCAAGCTAAGACTATTTCCTTTTTTGGCCTAGGCGCATCCGCTTCAGTTGCCCATGACGCGCAAAATAAATTCTTCCGCTTTAATGTCCCTGTCATCTGTTTTGACGATGTTCTAATGCAACGCATGAGCTGTATCAACAGTAATGAGGGCGATGTGGTGGTATTGATTTCCCACACTGGCCGTACTAAGTCATTGATTGAAATCGCGCGTTTAGCGAGAGAAAATGGTGCAGCTGTGATTGGTATTACCGCCCGCAACTCGCCTTTGTCAATGGAATGTACACTGCCCGTGACAATGGAAGTGCCAGAAGATACAGACATGTATTTACCTATGGCCTCGCGTTTAGCCCAATTAGTCACTATAGATGTATTGGCAACGGGTTTTACCTTACGTAGAGGCCCACGTTTCCGCGATAATTTGAAACGAGTGAAAGAAGTGTTAAAAGAGTCTCGCATCAATAAAGATCCGATACTGTAACTCACTTCCTTTTCTAAAAATGGCTAGTGTTGATCCTTAACCTAGCCATTTATCGTGCAAATATCAGCGATACCTCACAATTTTCATACATAACTTTAGATCAATTTGATTGTAACTTTACTACAAAATTTGGAATTGCATGGTAATATAGTCCCAAGATTTTTTTTAACTTTAACGGAGTATCCTTATGTTCCGCAGAACCAAAATCGTCACCACTCTAGGTCCCGCTACCGATCGTGATGATAATCTACGCCGCATCATCGCGGCAGGTGCAAACGTTGTACGTCTTAATTTCTCCCACGGTTCCCCAGAAGATCACTTAAAACGAGCAACTCAAGCGCGCGAAATCGCTAAAGAGTTAGGCGTTCATGTGGCCATTCTTGGTGACTTACAAGGCCCTAAAATCCGCGTTTCTACTTTCAAAGACAATAAGAAAGTACAACTCGTATTAGGTCAAGCCTATGTACTTGATGCCGAGTTAGCCAAAGGTGAAGGCGACGAGACCCAAGTGGGTATCGATTACAAGCAATTGCCAGACGATGTGACTGTTGGCGATATCCTGATGTTAGATGATGGCCGTGTTCAATTACGCGTTGAGCGTGTTGAAGGCCGTAAAGTGCATACCACAGTGACTGTGGCAGGCCCTTTATCTAACAACAAAGGTATTAACAAACAAGGCGGCGGACTTTCTGCTGCTGCGCTGACCGAAAAAGACAAGGCTGACATTTTGACTGCGGCAATGATCCAAGTGGATTATTTAGCCGTGTCTTTCCCGCGCAGTGGTGCTGATTTAGATTACGCCCGTGATCTTGCCCGTCAAGCCGGTTGCAATGCCTTGATCGTGGCTAAAGTAGAACGTGCTGAAGCGGTTGCGACCGATGCGGCTATGGACGATGTGATCTTAGCGTCTGACGTGGTTATGGTTGCCCGTGGTGACTTAGGTGTTGAAATTGGTGATGCTGCACTCGTTGCAGTGCAGAAGAAGTTAATCGCCCGCTCACGCCAACTGAATAAAGTCGTCATCACTGCCACTCAGATGATGGAATCGATGATTTCAAGCCCAATGCCAACCCGCGCCGAAGTGATGGACGTGGCGAACGCTGTGCTTGATGGTACCGATGCTGTGATGTTATCTGCTGAAACTGCTGCCGGTGACTTCCCAGAAGAAACCGTTAAGGCAATGGCAAACGTGTGTGTTGGCGCTGAATCTCACCCAAGTGTGATTGTGTCTAAGCATAGATTAGATGTGCGTTTCACTTCAGTTGAAGAAACCATTGCGCTATCAACTATGTATGCAGCAAACCACCTAGAAGGCGTTAAGGCGATTATCGCTCTGACTGAATCAGGTGCAACACCACAGTTGATGTCTCGTATCAGTTCTTCACTGCCAATCCTGGGTTTATCACGTCACGCAACAACCCTAGCCAAAATGGCCTTGTACCGCGGCGTGTTGCCAATCTACTTCGATTCAACTATCCACCCAGCCGATGAGCTAGCGCAAAAAGCGTTAGAAGCATTAACAGCGGCAGGTTATTTGAATAGCGGTGATATGGTGCTGATGACCAAAGGCGATGCAATGGAAACCATCGGCGGCACTAACACCTGTAAAGTGTTGATCGTAGCTTAAGTAGCTTAAGCTTCCTCTAACAACTCAAGCTCGTTAGAAAACAGCCAATAAAAAACCACCTCATGAAGGTGGTTTTTTTATATTGACTGTTTTCTGTAAGTGCTGATTTATGTTGATGAAAATTTGCCAGACTCTCATTGCTGAGGGAAATCCAAGCTGCCCAAGCGACGTAACCATCTAGACCAAACTGCACTAACATTAAACGCTAACATCAAACACTAGCAATCACTATAACGCTTCGAAATCATTCACATTAATTGCCGCTAAGCGCAGCTTATCAGCATGCTGTAACTTTTGTTCTTCGTCGGCAGTGATAACGCCAGTCTCGAGTGCTTTTGCAAACAAGACTTGATTAGGCACTTTTGCTGGCAACTCACCGGCACGCTGCGCTTTCTTCAGTTTTTTATAGATATCTTTACAGGCATATTGCGCGATAAATGCTTGCTCAACTTCAGCAATACCGCCCTTATCCCCTTCAAATTCAGGACATAAGAAAGTAATACGTTCACGAGCTGGGCCAGGCTTCAACATACCGCTAACTAAATCGGTCGCCATTTTGTCGCTCGGTGCAGTGAAGTGATTACCCAGCGGGAAGATTAAGCCACGCAGTAACCATGCCACAGGACGGCTTGGAAAGTTACGAATCGTGTCTTCCAACGCTTTAGCCGCCAAGTGCAAACGATTGGCCATTACATAACGTACCGCAGGCAAATCGTCCTGTTGACGGCCATTATCTTCAAACAACTTCAAGGTTGCTGAGCCTAAATATAACTGGCTGAGCACATCACCCATACGTGCTGAGAGCATTTCTTTGCGTTTTAAATCGCCGCCCATGATCAGCATTGATAAATCTGTCATTAAGGCTAATGCAGACGAAATACGCGACATATCTTTATAGTACTGCTTAGTTTCACCGCTCACTGGCGCACTGCCAAAACGGCTACCGCTTAACGCGCTAAACAAAGCACTGAAAGCATTACGCGTGGCATAACCCATGTGACCCATTAATAACGCATCAAAACGCTCTAAGGCTTCATGTTGGTTTTCCATCGCTGCGGCTTCCATTTCGGCAAGTACGTAAGGATGGCAGCGAGTCGCACCTTGACCAAAAATCATCAATGAGCGGGTTAGAATATTCGCGCCTTCCACAGTGATCGAAATTGGATTCGACATATAAGGGTGGCCTAAATAGTTTTTAGGTCCTAATTGAATGCCCTTACCCGATTGAATATCCATGGCATCATTCATCACTGAACGGCCTAATTCAGTCATGTGGTACTTAGCTATCGCGGTCACGACCGAAGGTTTGACTTTTAGATCGATACCCGTGGTTGTTAAACGACGCGCAGCTTCTAACTGATAAGTGTTGGCAATAATACGCGCCAGCGCTTCTTGCACCCCTTCAAACTGACCAATTGCCATACCAAACTGGTGACGCACGTAGCTGTAAGCCGTTGTCGTCTTAGTCGCCATGTGACCAGAAGCCGTTGCCAATGCTGGCAATGAAATACCGCGGCCCGCTGACAAACACTCAACCAGCATACGCCAGCCTTTACCTGCAAACTCAGGGCCACCGATAATCCAATCGAGCGGGATAAACACTTCTTTACCTTGAGTAGTACCGTTCATAAACGCCATACCCAGCGGATTATGACGACGACCAATCACCACACCAGGATGATCCGTTGGGATCAACGCACAGGTAATGCCTAAGTTTTTCTTATCGCCAAGCAGACCTTCAGGATCGCGCATTTGGAACGCTAACCCCAGAACTGTTGCTACAGGAGCCAGCGTGATATAACGCTTATCCCATGTAAGTTTAAGCCCAAGCATTTCTTCGCCGTTGAAAATATCACGACACACAATACCTACATCGGGGATAGCGCCGGCATCACTGCCCGCTTCTGGACCAGTTAATGCAAAACAAGGAATTTCATCGCCTTTAGCTAAAGCAGGTAACCAGCGTTCTTTCTGCTCGCTCGTACCATAGTGGGTCAGCAACTCACCAGGGCCTAAAGAGTTCGGCACCATTACTGTAACAGCAGCGCTTACGCTGCGGCTGGCTAATTTGCTGACAATGGTCGAGTTTGCATAGGCAGAGAAAGCTTTACCACCAAATTTCTTCGGAATGATCAGTGCGAAGAAACCTTCTTTCTTAAAGTATTCCCACAGCTCTGGCGGTAAATCCTTGCGGTTATGCACTATGTCGAAATCATCGATCATCGTCAGTGCTGTCATCACTTGATTATCAATAAAGTCTTTTTCTTCTGCAGTTAGCGTGGGTTTGCCATAGCTATGCAAGGTATTCCAGTTAGGATTTCCGCGAAATAACTCCCCTTCCCACCAAACATCACCCGCTTCCATCGCTTCACGCTCTGTATCGGAAAGTGGCGGCAAGACCTTCTTGAAAAAACTAAAAACTGGGCGGGTAATAAACTGCATCCGGATATTTTTCACCGCAAACAACACGACAATGGCTATCAGGGCAAGAATTATAATCGTCAACATTATCAAGACCTTTTAATTAAGAAGAAACGGGGACTGATACGCCAGCCGCCATGTAGGGGATCACTTTACGGATCACGGCTTCGATGTCGTTATGCTCACCAAACTCAGCAGCAGCAATGTCATTTAGGGCATCAGCGGACGCCATAGTGAACACGATAGTGCCTAAGGTAAAGTGTAAGCGCCAAAACATTTCAGCGGGTGGAATATGTGGCGCACTGGCCGAAACGGCTTTAACAAAAGCATCCAGATGCTGGCCGTAATGGGTCGTGATAAACCAACGTAAATGCCCTTGGCTTTCGATATAGCCACGGCCTAAAAGCTGCAGGAAGATCGTGGTGCCTTCGGTACGTAGCGCGTTTAAATCCAATAAAGGATCGACCAAAGAAGACAGGATCTCTTCGAGTGTTGCTTGTGCTGGAGCGGCATTTAAACGATGAATTTGGCTTGAAGCGGCAGGCATAAACACGTCTAAATAGCGGGCTAACACTGCACGGATAAGCTCTTTTTTAGAACCAAAGTGATAATTGACCGATGCTAAATTCACCTCAGCTTTGCTGGTAATGAGTCGCAAAGAGGTCTCAGAAAAGCCCCGTTCGGCGAACAGTTTTTCTGCGGCATCAAGTATTCTAGTTTTTGTATCGGATCGACTTGCCATTCCGTGACCTTGAATTAATTTAAAACACTCGTTTAAATTAAACATTGGCACCACGGATGTCAAACTAAAATTGGACAAATTCACCGCTTTCTAGTCTGTGATACAAGCGGTATGTCGTACATGTCCGAATAAGTGTTAAAAACAAGTCAATTAACCCTTGTGCAATAACCCTGTGGTTTAGGTAAACTGTTTAACACAAAAACAACAAGGACAACTAGACATGGTTATTTCATTGAATCGTCGCAGTAAAATCGCCCTCACAGTGGCACTCTCGCTGGGATTAACGGCCTGTAATGATGCTCAAAGTAAAACAGACAAGACAGATACAGCAGAAGCAGCTGTCATCAATACCGCCCCAGATAAAGCACAAGCCATTGCTTTTATTAATGATGCTGAAGCCAAGATGGCCGAATTATCGATTGAATCTAATCGCGCCGAGTGGATTTACAGCAACTTTATTACTGATGATACCGCGGCCCTGTCTGCTGCAGTCGGCGAAAAGGTCAGTGCAGCGTCGGTAAAATTTGCAACCGAGGCGGCTAAGTACGCCAATGTAGAACTCGATCCTATTAATGCCCGCAAGCTCAATATCCTGCGCAGTGCGCTAGTGTTACCCGCGCCGCTCGATCCTGCGAAGAATACCGAGCTGGCACAAATTAGTTCAGAATTAAATGGCTTGTACGGCAAAGGAAAATACTGTTTTGCCGACGGCAAGTGTATGACTCAGCCTGAGCTATCGAGCTTAATGGCCGAATCACGTGATCCCGTAAAATTACTGGAAGCGTGGAAAGGCTGGCGTGAAATCGCCAAACCTATGCGTCCCTTGTTTCAACGTGAAGTGGAACTGGCCAATGAAGGCGCGAAGGATCTTGGTTATGCCAACCTGTCTGAGCTATGGCGCAGTCAATATGATATGAAGCCCGATGATTTTTCACAGGAACTCGATCGTCTTTGGGGCCAAGTAAAACCCCTTTATGAATCTTTGCACTGTTATGTGCGCGGTGAACTCAATAAAGAATACGGCGATAGCGTCGCACCGACCACTGGCCCCATCCCTGCACACTTACTTGGCAACATGTGGGCCCAGCAATGGGGCAATGTGTATGATCTCGTCGCCCCTGACAATGCCGATCCGGGTTACGATGTCACTGAGTTACTGGCAAAGAAAGGCTATGACGAGCATAAAATGGTGAAACAAGCCGAAGGCTTCTTCACATCATTAGGGTTCGCACCATTGCCAGAAAGTTTTTGGGCGCGTTCTCTATTCGTACAACCAAAGGACCGTGATGTGGTTTGTCACGCTTCGGCGTGGGATCTCGATAATCTCGACGATATCCGCATTAAAATGTGTATCCAAAAAACTGCCGAAGATTTTAGCGTTATCCACCACGAACTTGGGCATAACTTCTATCAACGCGCTTATAAGCAACAACCCTTCCTGTTTAAAAACAGCGCCAACGATGGTTTCCATGAAGCCATTGGTGACACAATTGCACTGTCGATTACGCCAAGCTATTTAAAGCAAATCGGCTTATTAGAAGAAGTACCTGATGCATCTAAGGATATCGGCCTCTTACTAAAACAAGCCTTAGACAAAATTGCTTTCTTGCCCTTTGGCCTGATGATAGATCAGTGGCGCTGGAAAGTGTTTAGCGGCGAAATCACGCCCGCCCAATATAACCAAGCTTGGTGGGATCTGAGGGAAAAATACCAAGGCGTCAAAGCACCGACTGAACGTAGTGAAGCAGATTTTGATCCGGGTGCTAAATACCATGTACCAGGCAATGTACCCTACACCCGTTACTTCCTAGCGCATATTTTGCAATTCCAATTCCATCAAGCGCTGTGTGAAACTGCAGGCGATAAAGGTCCGGTACACAGATGCAGTATTTATGGTAATCAAGCCGCGGGAGAGAAACTCAATAAGATGCTCGAGTTAGGCTTAAGTAAACCTTGGCCAGAAGCATTGAAAGAAGTCACCGGCAAAGAAACGATGGATGCAAAAGCGGTGCTCGATTACTTCGCCCCACTTAAAACATGGTTAGATGAGCAAAATACCACCGCAAACCGCCAGTGTGGTTGGTAAGGGTTCATAAAATCATCACCCAATAACATAAAACAAAATGCCCAATAAAATTGGGCATTTTTATTCAATACTTATCTGTTTAATCTAACGCCATCCCATTCCTTTACGATTGGCTTCACGGTTTTCAAGCTTAAGCTGTTCTGACTTAGTTAACATCACATAAAGTGCCCCAGCACCGCCCTGCTCGGTTTTCGCCGAATGATAGGCAAGCACCATGTCGAGTTGTGATAACCAATAGCACACAGCGGATTTGAGCAATCCCGCAAAGGGTTGACTCTGATAGCCTTTACCGTGGATCAACATGACACAGCGTTCACCATGTGCCTGCGCTGCCAGTAAATAGTTAAGGACGGCATCACGAGCTTGGTTTAACCGATAAGCATGCACATCAAGCTCCATCTTGATGCTGTATTGCCCCATTCGGAGTCGTTTAAAAACGCCGCCTTGTACCCCCTCACGCTTAAAGCTCACAATGTCATCTGGCGCTTGCTGTGGAAACGCTTTTAAATCCAGTGGCATACACGCTAGGAAGGCTTCCCGTTGTAAAGCATCGCGTCTGTGTATTTGCTCAGCCGTCAACGCTTTCGGTGCTAAATTTACCACTGGCATATCGCCTTTTAGTGGTACGACTCCAGCCATTTCCTCAAAAAACAGTGCTGATTCATCATCCAGCATGGCAAGCTCCTTTACTTCACACTCTTGTACAGAAACACACTTTGTAAACATTCAAGGCTTTAGTTCAGCGGGCGCCTCCATTATAGTGACGCCATGATTGCCAGATTAGAATAAAGTAATGAAATTTTTGCCGCTAGTCCTGATGTGCTTATTGTCACTACCAAGCTTAGCCAATCCAGCTAAAACTCATACAAAATCCACTGATGATCAATTGATCAACGCTAATTATCCTTTGTTTATTAGCGCTTTTAATCAATTGTCCCCTGAGGTGACCCGTGAGATTTACGCTGATGACGCTAGCTACTTATCTGAGAGTCAAAGTAAAGAAATTTACTATGGACGAGACAATATTATCGCCATTTACAAGAAGTTTTTCGATAAAATCCGCGCCAAAAAAGCCACTATCGACGTGGATTTTCGCATTACTAAACGCAAAATTATCGGTAATGGTGCCATAGATACAGGCTATTATTTGGTTCGATTTTACCCAGCACAAGAAACTGGCGAACCTGTGAGTGAATTTGCGGGCAAATTTGCTATTGGTACAGAAAAAGTCTCATCCACCCAATGGAAAGTGAGCTTAGATACCAATAACCGTGCAGAACCTAGCTATTATCTGAATGCGAAACCAGTACCTAACTTATATTATGGTCGCCAATTTCCGCCTTTACCTGCGGGTAAAAAATTACCCTAATGTTAATGCCGATTACGTTTAAATGGACTGTCTCACATCTAACGCATTTAGATATAAATCGAATAAATTCAAACAAATACAATTAAACTAAAGATTTAGCTAACATGACTACAACTAAACAAGCCTGCCCCTGTGGCAGTGGGATAAGCTATCAAGATTGCTGTGGTCCACTGCATACGCATGTAGACTCTGGGCAAATCATTGCCCGTACACCTGAACAACTTATGCGCTCACGCTACTGCGCATTTGTATTGAAAAATTTTGATTACATTTTAAAAACACATCATCCAGACTATCTAAATGGCCTTACTCTCACGAGCCTCAATGCTGGTCCTCACCCACATTGGTTAGGATTAGATGTACAGAGCAGCACTGAAACACCAATCCACAATGCTCAAGCGGCGATAGCTGAACAACGACATGGCACTGTTACTTTTAAAGCTTGGTATAAGCTCGATGGTGAAATTGATGCTATCTATGAGCGATCCGAATTTATCTATCAAGCAAGTCGCTGGTATTACAGCCAAGGCCAGCAAATGACGGCTAAATTACCCGGTAGAAATGATCTCTGTATTTGCCATAGTGGCAAAAAATTCAAACAATGCTGCTTAAAATCTTAATAGGTATACAGTGCTGAACTGCACTGGAGAATGACGGTGAAGGTTTATAGTGCTGATTGAACAAGCACAGAGATGAATAATAAAGGCAACCTAGATTACAAACCTAGGTTGCCTTTTTTTTTATCGTGAGCAGCACATTTGAAATAATTGTGACTTAGTGGATTATGTGTAACTTTAATGGGTTATGACCGAAGCGCTTTTAGCCGACAAGATAAATTGTGCAAACTCAGGCTCCCGTAATGCAGGGCTATAGAGATAACCCTGTGCCTGATGGCAAAAACTTTTCGCTAAAAATGCTTCTTGCTCAAGGGTTTCAACCCCTTCTGCCGTCAAAGATATATTTAATGCATTCGCCATGGCGATAATGGCTGACACAATTTCGCGACTTTCGCGGCTGACGGTAAGATCTGAAATAAACGAACGATCAATCTTAAGTTTACTGATCGGAAACTGCTTCAAATATCGCATAGAGCAGTAACCCGTCCCAAAATCGTCAATCGCGAGCCCTACGCCTAATTCCGCTAACTCTTGACATAACAAGGTCGCGTGACGAATATCACCCATCAATTCAGTCTCTGTGATCTCTAAGATTAACGTCTTAGGTTTCAAGCGATAACGCGTCAACAACTGCCACACTTGCTCGAATAAATTACCACTGAAGAACTGGCGGGCCGACACATTCACATGCATTGTCATATCTGCATTATGATGCTGCCATAGGTTTAACTGTCGACATGCGGCCTCTAAAACCCAACTGCCGATAGAATTTATCATCCCCGACTGCTCAGCAATATCAATAAAGGAAGCTGGAAATAACACGCCTCTTTTAGGGTGGTGCCAACGGATTAAGGCTTCGGCGCCAATATAGGTATTCTGCTCAAGATCCCTCAGTGGCTGATAATAAAGCTCAAACTGACGACCACGGATCGCACTGTGTAAATCACGTTCTATCTGCGCATCCTCTTTAAATGCGCTCAATAACGTACTGTTAAATACTTGGATTGCAGTGCCTTTTTTCTTTTTAGCATACTGCACTGCAATATCGGCACAGGTTAATGGGGCAAACAAACTCGCCACAGAGGCAATATCAACCACAGCTAAAGCAGGCTTTGGTTCGACTTGCTCACGGCCGATTAAAATAGGCATAGCAAGATGTTGATACAGGCGAGTACTAAAATAATCGAGATCGTAAACGGCATTATCATCGGTCAATAGCACTGCAAATTCATCGCTGCCGACGCGGGCAATTTCGGTGGCCTTATTAATCTCAGAAAAATGTTTCAAACGGCGGGCAATTTCTATCAACAAGCTATCGCCATTTTCATGGCCATAAGTATCGTTAAAACGCTTAAATCCCACTAAATCAACTAATAACAACAGTCCCTTCGTGGTACGTTCAAGGACTCGATTAAAATGAGTACGGTTATGTAGTCCCGTTAATCCACAACGCCAAGCAAGCCGTTCAAGCTCTGACTTATAGTTATGCTCATCGGTATTTTCTTCACACGAGACCAAGGCATAATGATTGCCGCGATCGGTAATGAATTGACTCAGCACGTATGTCAGCCAATAACGACTGCCATCGGCACGACTAAACTGCACTTCGCCTTTGGCAATTTCCCCCCTAAAGATTTGCGCTAGGGTTTGCTCGGCTAATTGGGCATGCTGCTTGAAAAAAGCCAACTCACGAATATTCGCGCCGATAATCTGCTCACGGGGTATGCCGGTGATTTCACTGTGCGCCTGATTCACATACTCGACTTTTTCAGTATGCAAATTAATTAACATACTGATTTGTCGCGATTGTTCAGTGGCACAGCGAAATAAACTCAAGCTTTCTTCTTTATCGTAGCTGTGCTTTGTCGCTAAGGTCAGGGCTAATTGGTCGGCCATCTGGCACGCGAGGTGAATTTCACTGTCATGCCAGTGGGGAGTCAATTGTGCCCGCTCGATGCAGAGCACACCTTCGAGATGACCATTGATGCGAATGGCGATGTCGAGACTCGAGTTGATTTGCCGCGGGATAAAATAGCACTCAGCCAATTCACTTAAACGTGGATCGGTCAGGGCATTGCCTGCATCGATATGGCGCAGAGTTTTGAGCTCGTGTACATACCGGGGACAATCTTGTAATAACTTAGGTCGATGAATGTCTTGCAACATCATAGAACCAAATTGTGCGACGAGTGATTGGGTTTGTTGATCAGATGAAAAAGTCCACACTGATACCAAAGAAACCGCTAAATTCTGGCACAACAACTCTGTGGTTAACTCTGCCGTCTTTGTGAAATCGCCCTGCTGTTTTGCAGTTGACTGTACCAAAGACTCCAATAAATGCTGATGCTGACGTCGCTTCACGCTGGTTCCCTACAAAACTTCGTGTTGGGCTAAAGGTCTTTGCTGTTAGCAAACTTACCTTGAAATTTAGAATTAAGCTGATTGAATTATTCTTATTTGGAGGCAGATTACACTAACTGTTGTAAGCACAGCAACATGTGGCACAATTTATTACAATTTGGTTAACAATAGCAGCATTTTTAGGCAATTAGCGCGATTTCCGTGACATCTATAACCGACTAAAAACTAAAGTGCTGCTCTAAAAATTACAGGCCGTTTTCCAATTGAAAAATCATTTTTTCCGCGCTGACATTGAAGGTCAGCAGTAAGTCGACGCCTTCAGTCTTAGTCACAAATTCAGTTTGCACTTCAGCAAATCGAGTTTGAGCGCGTGTTGCCATGCTTTCGGCATCCGCTTGAGCGCTATCGCCAACAAAATTTAACGTCAATAACGTATCGTGCTCATCAATAACGGCGCCGATATCGACAAAGCTGCCGCAATCGGTGCAAGTGTCGTTCACTGTCGGGCTCTGTGCTTCTATTATGCCTTTCATCTGTATTCCTTAATGTATAGAGCGACTGATTAACGGCATCACTAAAATATGCTCGTTAAATTTTTAACGTGGTAAATTTTAACTCGATAGGTTAATACGAATTATAGGTAATTAAGCTTCAAGATAACTGGCTTTAGCTCACGCTTATTTATCGAAATGGATCAGATTGACCCGATGTGTATTGAAGATCACTTGCGGGAAGACGGCCTTAGGCTGAGGCGAGCAAAGACACAAGATTACGTTGGATTGCCAATTGATCAGCAAAGTGCATGATCTCGACTTTGGGCGCGGTTAGTTGGCCCCTTTGCCTCAGCTGAGTGACATGGTCACAGTTACTTAACGCTTCTGCCATTGCGACTGACTCGCCGCCACGGATGACTAAGGCTTCCGGTCGCAATGCTTGTTGTAATTGAAACGCACGTGGACCTTGAGCCATAAAAATACTGCTGTTATCAACCACTGGTTCAGCAGACGATAAATCCGCCATTAAACTTTGCTGCGGTGGTAATTCGAACTGACGCTGTAATTTTTGCGCCATATCGAGTTCATTTTGCCATTGGAATTGTGCCATGTCCCGTGCGTCAACCGACAGTAACGACAGCAACAGGGCGAATTCGCCCCGTCTGTCGTTTTCTATCGCCGCGTTTAAGCGGGTGCCAATTTGGGCTTCGTTGACTAAAGGAACATCAATTTGCATAAAAAAACATCGTCAAAACAATTCGTTGTTAGTTAATCGACCATTTGATACATAACTTTAGGAATATTTTTAAATTGGGTATTTACATGGAAAAGGTTTCTGACTACTATGGCGGCCGCAATTGAGGAGGGGTTCCCGAGTGGCCAAAGGGATCAGACTGTAAATCTGACGGCTCAGCCTTCGAAGGTTCGAATCCTTCTCCCTCCACCATTTGCACTGCAAGTTTTATCGTGTTGTTCGAAAATGATGTAGAGTTTTACAAAAGCGTTAAAGGTATTCGTGGAGGGGTTCCCGAGTGGCCAAAGGGATCAGACTGTAAATCTGACGGCTCAGCCTTCGAAGGTTCGAATCCTTCTCCCTCCACCATCTTTATCTCTAACGCAGAGAATCATTTTCAAAAACTAAACATGGCCAATGTTTAGTTTTGTCTTGATAAACAAGTCCGTTATTGATGATGTTTTGAAAGACAATTTTAAAAGTCAGTTGTAAAGCTAAAAAGAAAGTTTGTGGAGGGGTTCCCGAGTGGCCAAAGGGATCAGACTGTAAATCTGACGGCTCAGCCTTCGAAGGTTCGAATCCTTCTCCCTCCACCATTTCTTTCACTATCGCATATCCTTCTTGTTCCACTTCCGCTTAGTCTGTTCCAACTTAATCTGACTGTTCCAGCTTAATCTAATTAAATTCTTAGTATTTCTATGTTAAGTAAACCTCTTGGTTAACGACATTTTTTGATTTCAATTACGTCGTGCTCTACTTTAAGCGAATGAGTTCAAGCTCATCCAATAAAACCCGCTTTGCCCGTCCCTGTGATATGCTCTGAAAACGATCCCTTTCGATGTGACTACTATGATTTCTAACACGATTCAACCACCAGTGGATTCTCACAGCGCTCACAGACTCTGCCCCACATGGGAAGCCCACGCGATAGGCAAGATTGAAGCGGATTTTCAGCGCAGCGCCGATACCCACTTGATTAAGCTTGAATTACCTATGCTCGATGGCATAGATATTTATCTCAAAGATGAAAGTACCCACCCGACAGGGAGTTTGAAGCATCGCCTCGCCCGCTCACTCTTCCTCTATGCCCTGTGTAACGGCTGGATTAAGCAAGGCACGCCGATTATCGAATCCTCATCGGGCAGTACGGCGATTTCTGAAGCCTACTTTGCCCGCTTACTCGGTTTACCTTTTATTGCCGTAATGCCCAAAAGCACAGCTAAAAAGAAGATTGAGCAGATCACTTTCTATGGCGGTCAATGTCATTTTGTCGATCATTCCAGTGAGATTTACGCCGAATCGGCGCGCCTTGCCGCAGAGCTAGGCGGCCATTATATGGATCAATTCACCTACGCCGAGCGTGCAACCGACTGGCGCGGTAATAACAATATCGCTAACTCGATTTTCAATCAGATGGAGCGCGAGCCACACACTATCCCGCGCTGGATAGTGATGAGCCCAGGCACTGGCGGCACATCGGCGACCATAGGCCGCTACATTCGCTATCAGAGGTTGGCAACACAACTTTGCGTAGTCGACCCGCAAAACTCCGTTTTTTTTGATTTCTATCAGAGCGGCGATGTCAGCTTAACCTGTTGTAATGGCAGTAAGATTGAAGGCATAGGTCGACCGAGAGTCGAGCCATCGTTTATTCCTGGAGTTGTCGATACTATGCTGCAAATTCCCGACGCCGCATCAGTGGCGACGATTCATTGGTTAGAACAATTGATTGGCCGTAAAACCGGCGCATCCACAGGAACCAACCTGTACGGCGCATTGCAACTTGCAGTACAAATGCAAGCGCGTGGAGAGCAAGGCTCAATAGTGACCCTCATTTGTGACTCGGGTGAGCGTTACCTTGATACTTATTACGATACAGATTGGATTACAGCTAACATCGGCGATATTGCGCCCTATCAGCGCCAACTTGCAGCATTTAATCATTTCGGCCAGTTAAGTGAGCTTGATTAATCGACTCGATGAAATCCCTTGAGTCGACGGCTTTACAGTCCACCGCTAAACGTCAGCCATAAAAAACGCCCCACAATTGTGAGGCGTTTTTTATCGTTTATAGATTAACTGAAGGGCATTAATCAATATTCAAATACTTATGGGTTTGGATCGATAAACGCCAATTACGGGCAATACACACCTTCATAGCCAGTTCAGTCGCTCTGGGCTTTTGGCTAATCGGCTGCAGACAAATTGTTTTCGCCGAAATATCGATGTCTTGCAGTAACTCATCCAATTCAGCAATGTGATTTTCAGTGGCGATGGGATGCTTGATCTCATTGGCACGGTTAAGCGCCTGCGCTAATACCTTATAGCCCCCTTTCATGTTCACCTTGGGTGATACTGTCACCCAAGTGTCATCAGCACAGTTGATTTCGAAGGTGCCACTGGTTTCGATTTGAGTCGCAAAGCCTTGGCAGTGCAAGGTTTCGGTTAATTCACGTAAATCGTACATACAAGGCTCGCCGCCGGTGATCACTATATGGCGCGCAGTAAAACCTTTGGTATGAAAAGCCGCAATAAGACTTTGCGCTGTATGATCTGCCCAGCGTCCAATAGTGCCATCTACGCTAATGACTTGCTCTTGCGTCACTTTATTCACTTCAAGCACATCCCATGTCTGTTTCGTATCGCACCAAGCACATCCCACGGGACAACCTTGCAGGCGGACAAATATGGCGGGCACTCCGGTAAAGACACCTTCACCTTGAATGGTTTCAAATACTTCGTTGACTGGGTAGTTCATGCTGGCGTTCCACTTTTCTGGGGCGGCATTTATAGTGGATTTTAGCTTGAGCTGCAAGTTTTTGCGCCGAGAAAGCCTATTTGATCTAGATCGCCAGAGTTTGCAAGCCCTATGGCCTGAGTTACACTAACGGCCTATTTATGAGTGTTCTACGGTTAAGTGAAATCCTTTATGTCAACGAGCTTAGTGTCAAAACCCTTAGCGTCCAAAGCAGTGGTAGTATTCAGTGGCGGACAAGATTCGACAACCTGTCTTATCCAAGCCCTAACCCAGTACGATGAAGTACACGGGATCACCTTTGACTACGGTCAGCGTCACCGCGAAGAAATTGAAGTCGCCAAATTCTTAGCAAAACGCTTGAAGATCACCAGCCATAAAGTCATGGATGTCACCTTACTCAATGAGTTAGCGATATCGGCGCTTACCCGTGATGCGATTCCCGTTTCACATGAGTTAATGGAAAATGGGCTGCCGAATACTTTTGTGCCTGGACGTAATATTCTGTTTTTAACGCTTGCGGGCATTTATGCCTATCAATTAGGCGCTGAAGCGATTATCACCGGCGTATGTGAAACCGACTTTTCGGGTTACCCAGATTGCCGCAACGATTTTGTTAAAGCGATGGAGTCAGCCTTAGTTCAAGGCATGGATAAACAACTTAAGATCATCACGCCCTTAATGTGGCTCAATAAGGCTCAAACCTGGGCGCTGGCGGATAAATATCAGCAACTCGATCTGGTTCGCCACCATACTCTCACCTGTTATAACGGCATCATTGGCGATGGTTGTGGCAATTGCCCGGCTTGTCATCTGCGTAAACGTGGTTTGGACGACTATCTGCAGGATAAAACCACAGTCATGGCTGAGCTTGACGCTAGCGAGCCAAATGCATGACACGCAGTCCCTATTGGGTCGCGCTGATAGTGAGTCTGATGTGTGCGGGTTTGTATGTCGCAGGCTTAGCCAGTCCTGCTGTCGACAACCTGCTCGCCTATCGCCGCAGTGCAATTAGTGAGGGTGAATGGTGGCGATTAATCAGTGGAAATTTACTGCACACGAATCAATGGCATCTATTGATGAACCTTGCAGGGCTGTGGGTGGTGCTATTTTTGCACCATTTTCATTATCATCTCAAAGGCTTAAGTGCACTATTTTTCGTGTTATGTTTACTTGAAGGTATAGGCTTGTATTTAGGCTATCCGCAATTGCTTGGTTATGTCGGCTTAAGTGGTATGTTGCATGGCTTGTTCGCCTACGGCGCAGTGCAGGATATTGTCCGTAAGCTGCGCTCAGGCTATCTGCTGCTCGTTGGCGTTATCATCAAAGTCGGTTACGAACAGCTTTATGGTGCCAGCAGTGATGTCACCGCCATGATAGGTGCGCGCGTAGCAACCGAGGCGCATTTGGTCGGCTTAATCTGCGGGTTGATTTGCGCTTTAGCGGTGTTTATCAAGCTAAAAATGAGCCCATCAAAAGTCCCTGCTTAATCCAAGTCAAGATATTAAAAAGCCGTCGCAGCATGATTGCTGGACGGCTTTTTTTAATGCAGAGCGCAAGAATAAATCTAGGCTTTGATTAACAGGTCCCGCAGGTGCTTGACTTCATCACGCATTGCCGCCGCTTGTTCAAACTCTAAGTTGCGCGCATGTTCATGCATCTTCTTCTCAAGCTGATCGATTTGATGGCTCAACTCTGCCGCATCGGCTTTATGGTAATGGGACTTAGGCTCAGCCACTTTGCCATACACAGCTTTACTGTCGCGGCCATCATCCACATCCATCACATCGGTGATCCGTTTAACGACGCCCTTAGGCGTGATACCGTGTTTTAAGTTGTGCGCCCGCTGACGTTCACGACGTCGGTCAGTTTCACCTATCGCTTTCTCCATCGAATTGGTGATGCGATCGGCATAGAGGATCACTTTACCATTGACGTTACGCGCCGCGCGGCCAATCGTTTGGATGAGCGAGCGTTCAGAGCGCAAGAAGCCCTCTTTATCGGCATCTAAAATACACACCAATGACACTTCAGGCATATCTAAGCCTTCGCGCAATAAGTTGATCCCAACCAGCACATCAAACTTACCTAAACGCAGATCGCGGATGATCTCGACCCGTTCGACTGTGTCTATATCCGAATGCAGATAACGCACTTTTACGCCATGTTCGTCGAGGTATTCAGTCAAATCCTCCGACATACGCTTAGTGAGCGTCGTCACTAACACCCGCTCATTGACGGCCACTCGCTTGGCGATTTCAGACAATAAATCGTCCACTTGGGTCCCAACAGGGCGCACTTCTAATTCAGGATCGAGTAATCCCGTTGGCCGCACGACCTGCTCAGCAATCTCGCCTTCACTCTTTTCCAGCTCGTAGGCACTCGGTGTTGCCGACACATAAATAGTTTGCGGCATCAATTGCTCAAACTCTTCAAACTTGAGCGGTCGGTTATCCAAGGCGGACGGTAAGCGGAAACCGTATTCCACAAGTGTGGTTTTACGGGAACGGTCACCTTTGTACATAGCGCCGATTTGCGGCACAGTCACATGGGATTCATCGATAATTAATAAGCCGTCGGCAGGCAAGTAGTCGAGTAAGGTTGGTGGTCCTTCCCCCGGTGCGCGGCCAGACAAATAGCGCGAGTAGTTTTCGATGCCAGAGCAATAACCCAACTCCACCATCATTTCCACATCGTATTGCACCCGCTCATGGATACGCTGGGCTTCAATTAACTTGTTGTTATCGAGTAGATATTGTTTACGCTCACGCAGTTCTTCTTTAATAAACTCAGTGGCAGCGATGATCTTTTCTCGCGGCGTGACATAGTGTGTTTTTGGATAAACCGTCGTACGGGCGATACGTTTAATAATATGGCCCGTTAACGGGTCAAACTCACTTAAGCGTTCAATCTCATCGTCGAACAACTCGACTCTAATAGCATTACGCTCAGAATCGGCGGGGAAAATATCAATCACTTCACCGCGCACACGATAAGTACCACGTTGTAGCTCAATATCATTGCGCTTGTACTGCAATTCACTGAGACGAATTAAGATGTCACGCTGCCCCATCACATCGCCTTGGCGTAGATGCAGCAACATTTTTAAATAGGAATCGGGATCGCCCAAGCCATAAATAGCCGACACCGAAGCAATCAGCACCACATCTTTACGCTCTAACAGCGCCTTAGTGGCGGATAAACGCATCTGCTCAATGTGAGCATTAACCGAAGCGTCCTTTTCGATAAAGGTATTTGACGCGGGTACATAGGCTTCGGGCTGGTAGTAATCGTAGTAAGAAACGAAATACTCGACCGCATTATGGGGAAAGAACTCTTTCATCTCGCCATAAAGCTGCGCCGCCAAGGTTTTATTAGGCGCCATGATAATCGTGGGCCGACCTAACTTTTGGATCACATTGGCAATCGTGAAGGTTTTACCTGAGCCCGTCACCCCGAGTAAGGTTTGGCAGGCCAGACCCGCTTCGAGTCCATCGACTAATTTGGCAATCGCTGTAGGTTGGTCGCCTGCGGGGGCGAATTGCGATTCAAGCTGAAAAACAGATTCTGACACGCGCACATATCCTTTTAGTGAGTCGCCCCATTCTAATCAAGTCACCGACTAAGCTCCACAGTTATCCTTCCTGTCGTCATATCAATACGATCTAAAACCGCAAGATGACAATTTAAAGGAAGAAACATGAAACTTTTAAACTAAGGCGTTTTCAGCGTTTTTTGCTCACAAAACACCCGCAAACTAAGCAAAAATGCCAATTTAATACACAAGAAATCAATTTCGTTCGATTACAAAATTGCAACCTTGTTTTCACCCTCAACAAAAACCACTTGCTTTTAGTATGCATTTGATAATGCTTAAATTTATTTTTGAACCCCAAAATAGTGCATTTTAAGTCCGCCGCCCATACCCCAAGGCTTTGGCGGCCATTTTTCAGGACAACTCACAGGGTTATCCACAGATTTTGTTGATAAGTCGAAATAACCTAGAAACCACGCGGGATTGGAGGCTGTCATATGCCTTAACAACCGGCTCGCAGCATTTAGTAATTTAATTACATTTGATAAATGTTGCTACTTGTATCAATTTCACTAACTGTAATTAACGCGAGCTGTTGTAGCGCATCTGGTGCCAAACTAATACTGAAGTGCATCACTTCATTTGAAAAACAGCTCACGCTAATTCGATAAAGCCTCAATTAACACCTCCATCAACAACAGCAAACTTGTTAAAACAGAAAAACGGGCTTTAACAGCGAAAAGATAACCCACGTTTTCTATCGGCATAAAGAACTGAGTAAATTCACATTACCCCACCTGAGATCCTTTTTTGAGCGGTTTGAGTCTTAAGTACTCGACCAAGTACCGAAAACGGTGTCGATTATTTAGCGAATGATTTCAATTTCATAGAATCACCGCTTAAAAACGATGGACTCAATTATGGCTATATTGCGAATTGTTAAGTGGTTTTTCACGAAAAATGTCGAATTCTGCACCACGATGCACATTAGATGAGCACTTAACAGCATAATTACACTTTTTTTAGTAACTCGAGTTGACTCATCCAACAGAGCGTTTTACTATGCGCTCCGTTCTCAACGAGTCGCTACGATTGTGTGAAACGATTCCCCTGTAGTTCAGTCGGTAGAACGGCGGACTGTTAATCCGTATGTCACTGGTTCAAGTCCAGTCAGGGGAGCCACTTTAAGCACATGATAAAAATGAGTTAGAACAAGCAGTAAGATAAGTTGTAAACAATTCCCCTGTAGTTCAGTCGGTAGAACGGCGGACTGTTAATCCGTATGTCACTGGTTCAAGTCCAGTCAGGGGAGCCAATTACATTATCAAGCTGAAGCATTAAAATGATTCCCCTGTAGTTCAGTCGGTAGAACGGCGGACTGTTAATCCGTATGTCACTGGTTCAAGTCCAGTCAGGGGAGCCAATTTAAGCAAGCTAAAAAGTCGATAGTAATATCGCACCTCGATTCCCCTGTAGTTCAGTCGGTAGAACGGCGGACTGTTAATCCGTATGTCACTGGTTCAAGTCCAGTCAGGGGAGCCATTTAAAAAGTGTTATTTCTGTAAAGTCGATAGCAATATCGCACCCTCTACTCCCCTGTAGTTCAGTCGGTAGAACGGCGGACTGTTAATCCGTATGTCACTGGTTCAAGTCCAGTCAGGGGAGCCAATTTATTCTTCGTTTTGTTCTCGTGCCTTTGCCTCTTCCGGCTTCTAGTTACCCTATTCTTTTCCGTTTTGTTTTTAAGCAAATGCAGTTACACTGTTATCAGCTTATTAATAAAAATTTATGAGTGTCATCACACAGATAGCTGCAGTTAAGTATTCTTGACTTAAACTTATCCTGTTTGAGCTCACCCAAAAAAATAGAGCGGATTTTTATGGCCATGTCAAAATCATATCCAATTTTTTTACTGCTTATTTTCTTAGGTCTTTTTGCTTGGGTATATCAAAGCGAAAATAGCCAATTACAAATCCAACAACAGCAAGAACTGGATAGCTTTAAAACCAGTTTAACCCGCTACCAACAATGGCAAGGTGATGGCGCCGAACTCTTCAAAAAGCTTTCTGAAAATTACCCATTCCAATTTTTCCAATATATTGATGATACCGATGGCCAACGGAGTCATACAGAAGGTCGTTTAGACAGCCAACATCCTCATCCTTTAGCCCGTTTATTTTCTATCGAACTCAGTCATACACAAAAATTGGCAACCGGTCGTTTACAAGTCAAACTCAGTGCAAACCAAGCGATTGAAACTTCGATTAGTCATACTCAAAAGCTCGGTGTCATGTTACTGGTGGCTTACCTTATCTTGCAGTTAGTGTTTATTCTGTTAATGTCAAAACATAGGGCGGCGATACGTTATGCTGCTGATTATATTTCAAAAATACCTGAGTTAGGGTTTTCTGCTGTCGCATCATCAAAACTCACAGGTGAGCTCAACCCCATTGGAATATCCCTTGAAGAGTGTCGTCTTCAACTTAAAGCCCAAATCGATAAACTCAATCAAGAGAATGAAAAGCTGCATAAAGCGGCCTATCAAGACACAGTGACGGGTTTTGGTAGTCGCCAGCGCTTTACCCAAAAATTAGAAACCATAAGCAATCCCGATATTCCTCAATTGGGGCTGATGGCAATGGTTAAGGCCACAGAGCTTGCGCAAATCAATCAAAAACAAGGGCGAACTGCGGGGGATGATTATCTTTCAAGGGTGGCAAATTGTATCCGCAAAGCCTGTAGTAAGTATTCAGATGCAGAATGTTTCAGGGTATCGAGCGCTGATTTTGCCATCTTTATTCCTGATGTCATGCTGAAGGATGCGCCAAAATTTTTAGATCAATTAAAAATTTATCTCGATGAATATTTGCAGATGACAAAAGCGGAATCTGTTGCCCATATCGGTTTAGTTCCCTATCACCAAGGTACCGATGCGGTTAATTTGCTGACGATTGCGGATACCGCAGTCAGCATAGCGCAGACCCTTGGACCTAATAGTTATCATATCCAAGAAAAACTCAATGGTGACGAGCAGTTTGGTGATGATCGCTGGAAAATGGCGATCAATGATTTAGTCACTCGCCAAGCATTAAAATTCTACCAACAGCCAATTCAGCCCTGCCGAACTGATGTAGAGGTTTACCGTGAGTTGTTGGCGCGCTTTTACAATAGCGAAGGTAAGTTTTTACCGACCACCACAGTGATCGCTATGGCCGAACGTCACGGTATGAGTTCTGAATTAGATAAACTGGTGGTGATCAGTGCATTAAGAATGCTTAAGGAAAACCCGACAATTTCGGGTAATTTCGGCATCAATATCAGCGCATTTTCTGCGCATCAGGATATGTTTGTCGCTTGGCTAAAGGACATTTTAGGCAAGCAAAAATACATCGCCTCGCGCTTAGTATTTGAGATCAATGAGTCAGGTATGCAGTCTAACTTAGGGGCAAGCTATAAGTTCGTTCGCGAAATACATAGCGTTGGATCTCGAGTGTCGATAGAGCGTTTTGGCATGAGCTTTACGTCCTTCAAATTCTTCAGCGAAGTGCGCCCAGACTACATAAAGCTTGATGGCAGCTACACATCGAACATCGATGAAGACAGCAATAATAAGTTCTTTGTCCGTATGATGGTGGATGTTGCAAGACGGATAGGCATTCGGGTTATTGCGACCAGCGTCGAACGCCAAGAAGAAAAACTCACCCTCGAAAAACTCTTAGTTGATGGATTGCAAGGCTATTACATAGCACAGCCCCAAGCCATGGCGATTACAGATCAAATTTAATACTTTAACGGGTTAATTCGTCGCCAAAATTTACAGTAAAGATGGTTAACCCTGCATTCTATATGTTGTTTATGCAAACGGAAAAGTCGATAATACGGCCAAGATCCGTTTAGAAAAGTATTGAGATGACTGAATATCTCCTCTTGTTGATCAGTACAGTACTGGTCAACAATTTCGTTTTAGTGAAATTCTTAGGCTTGTGTCCTTTCATGGGGGTATCCAGTAAACTGGAGTCCGCTATTGGCATGTCTATGGCGACCACTTTTGTGCTGACGTTAGCCTCTATTCTCAGTTACCTCGTCAACCAGTATCTATTATTACCCTTTGATCTGAGCTACCTGCGAACCATGAGCTTCATTTTAGTGATTGCGGTTGTGGTGCAATTTACTGAAATGGTGGTGCAAAAAACCAGTGCTGCACTGCATCGGGCTTTAGGGATTTACCTGCCGCTTATCACAACGAACTGTGCTGTGTTGGGTGTTGCCCTATTGAACGTTAACGAGAAGCACGATTTTATCCAATCGGCTATCTATGGCTTTGGTGCTGCGTTAGGCTTCTCATTAGTGTTAATTCTCTTCTCGGCGATGCGCGAACGTTTAGCTGCCGCAGATGTCCCCTTACCTTTCAAAGGCGGCGCCATAGCGATGATCACCGCAGGTCTTATGTCCCTCGCCTTTATGGGATTCACAGGATTGGTTAAGTAAGATGTCCGGAATTTTAATTGCAGTCATATTGTTGACCCTATTGGCATTAGTCTTTGGACTATTACTCGGTTTTGCCGCCGTTAAATTTAAGGTTGAAGGCAATCCGATTGTCGATGAACTCGAAGCGATTCTGCCACAAACCCAATGTGGTCAATGTGGTTACCCTGGCTGTCGCCCTTATGCTGAAGCGATTGCCAACGGCGATAAAGTCAACAAATGCCCTCCTGGCGGCACAGCCACCATGGAAAAATTAGCGACCCTGATGGGCGTCGAGCCCGAGCCGCTGAATGCCGAAGCACAATCTCAAGTGAAAAAGGTAGCCTACATACGTGAAGACGAATGTATTGGTTGCACTAAGTGTATTCAAGCCTGCCCCGTGGATGCGATTATCGGTGCAGGTAAGCTTATGCATACTGTGCTGACGACCGATTGCACGGGTTGCGATCTCTGTGTTGAGCCTTGTCCCGTCGATTGTATTGATATGATCCCAGTCACCCAGAATCTTAAAAATTGGAACTGGCGCTTAAATGCCATCCCAGTGACTCTCATTCAAGAGATTCAGAACCAAGACCCACAGTTAGAAGAGGAAAAGCGGTGTTAACTTTATTAGATCAATTAGATAAAGGAACCCTTTGGCGCTCACCCGGTGGTATACAT
This sequence comes from Shewanella sp. SW32, assembly GCF_025653365.1. Classification (NCBI taxonomy): domain Bacteria; kingdom Pseudomonadati; phylum Pseudomonadota; class Gammaproteobacteria; order Alteromonadales; family Shewanellaceae; genus Shewanella; species Shewanella sp. SW32. The sequence goes on from NZ_JAKKSJ010000025.1 coordinate 51,057, forward strand.
CCACCCGAAGTCAAATTCCTCTCGAACGCGACGCCGATTAGCCAACTGCCCTTAGCCGATACGTACTTAGTGCCCATCCCTCAAGTCGGTGAAAACTGCACACTTGCGGTAAACATCGGCGATAGCGTACAAAAAGGCACACCGTTAACTCAAGGCACCTCTATTTGGCATTTACCTGTGCATGCGCCGACATCAGGCACTATCGTTGCCATTGAGCCAAGGGCTAGCAACCATGCTTCAGCATTGCCAGTTAACACTTGCATTATCCAAGCCGATGGCAAAGACACTTGGTGTGAGCTGGTGCAAAATGAGCTTGATGACTTAAGCCATCAACAGATGATCGATAAGATCCGTGCTGCTGGCATTGCAGGCATGGGCGGCGCGGCATTTCCAACTCATATTAAGCTTAATCCGGTCAGTGAAATTGATTTAGTCATCATCAACGGCGTCGAATGCGAACCTTATATCAGCGCCGATGACAGATTAATGCGCGAATACAGCCAAGATATCCTCGCCGGTATTGGCATTATTCATCGGTTATTAACGCCAAAACGTATTGTTATCGCCATTGAAGATAATAAGCCAGAAGCGGCCAAAGCCATGCAAGCTGCAGTCGTCCAATGTGGGCTCCCAGCGGATAGTATTCGGGTAACCGTCATTCCGACAAAATATCCTTCTGGTGGTGAAAAGCAGTTAATTCAAATCATTACTGGCCGCGAAGTGCCCTCGGGCGCTATTCCCGCCAAACTCGGTATCGTCGTGCATAACGTCGGCACTGCCTTTGCAATTCATCAAGCGGTTACTCAAGGTAAACCGCTGATTGAGCGTGTTGTGACTGTGACGGGCAAAAATGTCGGTAAACCGGGGAACTACTGGTTACCGATAGGCACACCTGTTGAGCATGTGCTGGCTGCGACTGAGTTCACGCCAGAGCCGGAACAAAAGGTGATTATTGGCGGGCCTATGATGGGCCATGCGTTGGCGAATATCCAAGTGCCTATTTTAAAAGGTACTAACTGTATTCTGGTGCCAAGCAGCCAAGAAATAGGAACTACGCCAGAAGAAAAAGCCTGTATCCGCTGCGGCGAATGCGCCAATGCCTGCCCTGCACTCTTATTGCCACAGCAACTCTTTTGGCACGCCAAGGCCGAAGAATATGACAAAGCTGCCAGCTACAATCTAAAGGATTGTATTGAATGCGGTTGTTGTAGTTACGTCTGCCCGAGTGATATTCCCTTAGTCGAGTATTACCGCATTGCCAAGTCCGCACTTAAACAAGCCGCCGATGAAAAGCAGCAAGCGGAGCGCGCTAAACAGCGTTTCGATGCCCGTTTAGCGCGTCTTGAAGAAGAAAAGCTTGCCCGTGAAGCTAAGGCCAAAGAAGCCGCAGAGCGCCGACAAGCGACTATGACTGGCACGGATAAAAATGCCGTCGCTGAAGCCATGGCACGGATCGCCGCGAAAAAAGCCGCAGCTGCACAATCAGCAACTGAAGAATTGTCGAATGAAGAATCATTGAATCATCAATCAAACGTAATAACCACTGATACGACAGACGCGCCCAAGGGTAAAGCTGCCGTTGCCGCAGCCATCGCCCGCGCTAAGGCGAAGAAAGCCGCCCAAGTGAATGCCGATGGTGTAGATACAAATGGTGCTGATACAAACAATGTGGTGAATGTTGATGCCAGTGCTGAATCCTTCTTAGCAACAGATGCAATCGCGCAAGAAGCGCCGTTATCTCAGAAGGACAAAGTCGCCGCGGCCATTGCTCGCGCCAAAGCTAAAAAGGCGGCTCAGCAAGCCGATACCGCGCCGCTTGAAACGGCTGAAACGGCTGACAGTACACCAGAAGCCAGCGCTGCCGATGATAAAAAGGCCAAAGTGGCTGCCGCAGTTGCGCGGGCAAAAGCCAAGAAAGCGGCGCAGCAAGCAGAAACCGCCGCTAGTGATATTGAAGTTAGCAATACTGACGTTAGCGTTAGTGATGTTAGCGTTAGTGACGTTAATGATTCAGAAGCGATTAAGAAAGCCAAAGTAGCCGCCGCGGTTGCCCGTGCTAAAGCGAAAAAAGCCGCGCAGCAAGCTGAGACAAATGCTGACAATGATTTAACTCAGACCGCGACTCCAGCAGTTGATTCCGCAGCTAGCGTTCAAGCAGATGTGAATGATGATACAGAAGCAGCCGCTACTGACGTTAACGACGCTGAAGCAATTAAAAAGGCCAAAGTGGCCGCCGCTGTTGCTCGTGCTAAAGCGAAGAAAATAGCTGCGGCATCAGCAGCTGAGTCTGAAATAGAGTCCGTTGACGACATTCAAACTAAAGCTAACGTGGCATCGCCGTCGATAGCAGCACTTGACGCCGTCGTAGCTAAACCCGAAGCCGTTTTACCATCCGCTGAACAAATTGTAGAACCCATTGAAACGGCAGCCTTATCAGGCGATGAGCTTAAAAAAGCACGGATTGCTGCGACCATCGCCAAGGCGAAAGCCAAAAAAGCGGCACTCGCTCAACAAACCGAAGCTTCGAGCGATTCAAATGTTGCTAATGATTAAGAACAGAATGATAAAAAGGGAACACAATGGCGTTTAAAATAGCCTCATCACCCCATGTCACACGTAATTTGCATACCTCAACTGTGATGCAAAGGGTGATTTTATGTTTACTGCCGGGCCTTGTGGTGCAATGCGCCTTTTTTGGCTGGGGCACGCTCGTGCAAGTCCTGCTGGCGATCCTTGTTGCCTTAAGCTGTGAGGCCGCGGTGATGAAACTTCGCAATCGTGATATCAAAGCCAGCCTTAGCGATAACAGCGCCATGCTGACCGCAATCTTGATTGGTGTCGCCATTCCTCCCCTAGCACCTTGGTGGATGATAGTGATGGGCACCGCCTTTGCGATCGTTATCGTTAAGCACCTTTACGGCGGTTTAGGCCATAACCTGTTTAACCCTGCAATGGCGGCGTATGTATTGCTGTTAATCTCATTCCCAGTGCAAATGACCACTTGGATAGCACCGAGTACCGTTGCGCTGCATTCGCCTAGCCTAGCTGAGAGCTTGCAACTTATCTTCAACATTGGCGCCCACGTTAACTTGGAACAGTTTCGTTTAGGAATAGATGGCATCGCAATGGCGACGCCACTCGATACCCTTAAAACCGATTTATCCCTAGGATTAACCACCACTGAAAGCCTGACTAAAGCCATCTTTGATGGCAGCACAGGCGTAGGTTGGTTCTGGGTGAATTTAGCTTATCTGGCTGGCGGTTTAGTGTTACTTAAACTGAAAGCCATTCGTTGGCACATCAGTACTGGCGTGTTATTGGGACTCTTTGTCGCATCGAGTATTGGTTTCTTACTGTCGCCCGATACCCAAGGCAGTCCCCTATTACATTTATTTTCTGGCGCGACCATGTTAGCGGCATTTTTTATCGCAACCGATCCCGTCACAGCTGCAACCAGCCCCCGAGGTCGCATTATCTTCGGCGCGTTAATTGGTGTGTTGGTGTATATCATCCGCATTAAAGGCGGTTACCCTGACGCCTTTGCCTTTGCTGTGTTATTGGCTAACCTCTGCGCCCCCTTTATTGACTACTATGTGCGGCCACGCACCTATGGTCATTCAGCTAGCTAAGGCCATTTGGCGGACTAAGTCATGCTACAAGATAATGTCATTCTGCTGGCAACGAGAGCTTAAGGAAAAAGAGTTGAAAAATCCGATGATTAAAAATGGTTTTTTATTGGCGCTGTTTGCCTTGATTTGCACGGGTCTCGTCGCCGCGGTCAATCAACAAACCTTTGACAAGATTAAGCAGCAAGAACAACAGGAATTGATGCGAGTATTGCAACAATTAATCCCTGATGAAATACATGATAACGAGCTTACCGCTCAGTGTACCTTGCTATTAAACAAAGAAGCATTAGGCACGGATAGTCCAATGCCGGCCTATATTGCTACCCATGCAGGCAAGCCTGTCGCTATCGCCATGGAAGCCATCGCACCCGATGGCTATAGCGGTAATATCAAATTAATTGTTGGGATTAATATCCAAGGTGAAGTCTTAGGCGTACGTACCTTGTCCCACCAAGAAACCCCTGGGCTGGGTGACAAAATTGAACTACGTAAATCGAATTGGGTCACTCAGTTTGTTGGTAAAGTGTTGGGCTCTGCAGATGATAAGCAATGGTTAGTTAAAAAAGATGGCGGCGATTTTGACCAATTTACCGGTGCAACCATTACCCCGCGCGCTTATGTTAAAGCAGTCAAAAACGCGGTATGGTATTTCAGCACTAACCAAGCACAAATTTTCAGCCAGCCGCTAAATTGTGAGGCCAACCATGACTAATTATCGCGAAATTGCGTGGCAAGGACTGTGGAAAAACAACCCAGGCCTAGTGCAACTGTTAGGTTTATGTCCGCTACTTGCGGTTACTGCAACGATCACTAACGCCCTTGGCCTTGGTCTAGCCACTATGCTGGTGCTGATTGGCTCTAACATTTTGGTGTCACTGGTGCGCGACTATGTACCCAAAGAAATTCGTATTCCTGTGTTTGTGATGATCATCGCCGCGCTAGTTACCACAGTGCAACTGCTCATCAATGCCTATGCCTACGGCCTGTATTTATCCCTTGGGATCTTCCTGCCATTAATTGTGACTAACTGCATCATCATCGGCCGCGCCGAAGCTTTTGCCTCGCGTAATAATGCGTTTAGTGCCGCCTTCGATGGTCTAATGATGGGCCTTGGTTTTACTTTAGTGCTTACAGTGCTGGGCGCAACGCGGGAAATCTTAGGTCAAGGCACACTGTTTGATGGAGCGGATCAACTGCTCGGCCCATGGGCTAAATCGTTAACCATGCATCTATGGCAAGTCGATACCCCATTTCTCCTTGCTATGCTGCCACCCGGCGCATTCATCGTGATGGGATTATTGATTGCATTGAAAAATGTGATTGATAAAAAAGTCAAAGAACGCCAACCTCAAGTCGCCGCAGAGCCGAGTGTTACCCGCGCACGGATCACTAAGGTAGGTTAGGCTTTCAAGTAACGACAGGCATTATGGCGATCAGATATGCCCTAGTGTTAACACGTTTAATGTGTGCCTAGCACATGATGAGCGGCAAAACTCAAAGCATCAGAAAATCAGCGAACGTGGGTTGTAAACTCATCAATCATCATTAATAGGATATTAATAATGAGCGGTTGAGAGTTGAACCCCACCACAGCGCAGGAATCGTACATGAATCAAGAAAAACGTATCCAGATCCTCACTCGTCTTCGCGATAACAATCCCAAACCTGAAACCGAACTCAATTTTTCAAGTCCCTTCGAGCTGCTAGTGGCAGTGACGTTATCGGCCCAAGCAACAGATGTGAGCGTCAACAAGGCAACAGACAAGCTCTTTCCTGTGGCAAACACAGCCCACAGCATTTATGCCCTTGGCGTAGAGGGTTTAAAGCAATACATAAAAACCATAGGCTTATATAACAACAAAGCCATCAATGTGATCAAAGCCTGTGAGATCTTGATTGAAAAGTACAATGGCGAAGTACCAGAAAACCGCGAAGCCTTAGAGTCTCTGCCCGGCGTTGGCCGCAAGACGGCTAACGTAGTGCTCAATACCGCCTTTGGCTGGCCAACCATCGCCGTCGACACCCATATTTTTCGTCTCGCCAATCGCACTAAATTTGCGCCCGGCAAGAACGTGGTTGAAGTGGAAGAAAAAATGCTAAAAGTGGTTCCCGCAGAATTTAAAGTCGATGTGCATCACTGGTTTATCCTGCATGGCCGCTACACTTGCCTTGCGCGCAAACCCCGCTGTGGTAGTTGTATCATTGAAGACTTGTGCGAATACTCTCCACCAAAAATAAAGTAAAGAATCAGATTTAGTTTGTATCACATATTCCTTAGATAATCTGTTTTTTATCTTTACAAAACCACAAAGACCCATCATAGTATATTTATGTATAATCGACATTAAATTATGTAATGAATAATTTAAAGGATAATGTTCAGGTTAGGATATATAAGGATATAAAAGGCGCTTCGTTTCCAGTCGTGGTTAGGAACGGCTGCCTCCCATGCTGCTTGTACCTGAATGCTTACCTAAACGACAATCATAACTCCCCACTTTCCAAAACGAGATCACGCACCTCAAAACAGTCACTTTCATTCTACACCCGAAAGAAATATGCCTATGAGTTGAAGTTTTTATATTCCTTCTTCATGGAGAACGGTATTGACCTTGTTGGGCGTGTAGCATGTGGATCGTTTTTATCGATCGAGGAAATTGATGACTACATTCGTGCTGGTAAATTCTATTTGGACACAAAAGACGATAACAAAGACAGCACGGTAGTCAGCCTGACTGATAAAAGGATCAGAGATGCGATACATGCGACATCCAACAGTCAGCCAGAAGTGTCAGCGCATACGTTTAATCAACGCCTCAATCGCCTGAAAGCCTACATTGAATTCCTATATGTGTGCCATCACTACGATAGAGCTGAAACTGATCAGCAAATCAGTACGGATGCTCAATTTAATAAATTTAAACTCTACATAAGCTCGGTGATATCTCACTCTAGAAAAGACAACACGGTTGTTAAAGATCCCTTTGAATCCGTGATTTCAGCGAATAAGTTCTTTGATTTATTAGAAATTATTAAAGAGCGCTCGCCAAATAACCCATTCAAGTCGAGCAAGCTTCGAAATCAAATCATCGCCCAAATATTGATTGATACTGGCGTTCGTGTGGGTGCTGTATTGAAATTGAAGGTGAGTGATTTAGTGGATGATTGGGGCACCCCTAGATTCCGACTGACCCGAACACCTAATGACCCTACGGACACAAGGCGGCTTCCCGCCGCGAACAAAACAAAAGCACTCTCAGTTTCTATCTCTCGCGACTTGATAAAGCTCATTAAGCTCTACATTGAAACCGTGCGTAATAGTACCCCAAACGCTCATGAGCATGATTTTGTGTTCATCTCGGAAAAAGGGAAAACCATCGGAAAGCCTATATCTTACAACGCCATTCACAAGGTCATTAAGACCTTTGGGGATGCCACTGAGATAGCACTGCACCCCCATTTACTTCGTCATAAATGGAATGAAATCTTTGAAGATAAAGCAAAAGAGAAAGGATTTTCGGCAGATAAAATTGAAGACCTTCGTAAATATGCGATGGGTTGGGTGGAAGATTCAAAAATGGCCTCCGTCTACAACGAATTCCAATTAGCCGTGACGGTGGCGGAAATCTCATCGAAAAACCTGAGACGATCCGTGCCCAACCTGAGAGGTGACCAATGAACAGCCTTGAATTAAATGATTTAATTAATCATTTTGAAGGAACAAGTACCTTTCAGTCAAAAATTGAGGGCTATGATTTCGACCTCTTTTCAGATGAGTGGGTGCTCGGTTACAAGAAAACCCTTTACCTTGGCTGGATGCACACGTTAGACAGCGACGTTTTTCTCGACTTGCGATTGGCTATCGCTCACGCAGCTAAACATTATGCTTATACAAGTCTAAATGGTTTTGTCAGCATCTTAAAAACGCTTTGCCAGTATATAGAGCCAGCGACCTTTGAAGCGTGGTGGCTAACACTGACGGACTATAAAAGGAGTACAAGAGATGCGCTATACGCATTTTGTCAGAGAAGCCATGAGTACCGTAGCCCTATCCTGACTCCACTCTATAACCTCGTTAAGGAAGAAAACCTAGGGAGAACCAATTTTCATAAAGGCATCCTTGATGAAAAAATAGGTGCGTACAGTGAAATCGAGCGTGACAACCTTCTAGAAGCCCTTAGAATCGAAACGCTCCATGCTCTCGATAATGAGTTCATCACCACACACCCTTTTATCCGCCTGAGAAATGTTCTGGCTTGTCAGTTGATTGTCGCCATAGTAAGAAGACCTACACAATTAGTTCAACTCAAATGGTGTGACCTCTTGCGAGTGGGTCAGGCGTTTACCTCACACAAGGAGCATAACCGTGATTGGCAGCCTCTGACACAGCATCACTTTTCTGATGTGGAGCAATTGCACTTGCGAACCTTTAAAGGAAAAGACGGAGGATTTAGATGCAATGCCGAATCACGCTCACATCGACTCGCTCCAAACCTGTCTGAATTGCTACTCCAATATTACCAAGCGTATGAAAACTATCTATGTACCTGCTTAAGCCAGTGCAACATTACGCTTTCCGAGAGTGACACCAAAGCACTAATGCAACGACTGCCACTGCTTCCAGACCAAAGTTTATTTTCAGCAAAATTCGAGTCGAAAGCGAGCCTCTTTCGCTCAGTGAGCGATACATCCGAGGCGTTTCATCTATCTTCTGTGAATCTTCTAAGTAATATTGATTACCTCTTCAATCAAAAGCTCGACATTAAAAGTGACCGCATCGCCCATCAGCCCCTTGCCTTTAAAAATAATCGCTGGCGTCACACCCAGTTAACCCTTGCTGCTTGGATGGGATTAAGCCCCGCACAGGTTGCCGCCATTACCGGTGTCACCGTGCAGTCCATCCAATCCTATCTTGATTTAAAAGCGCCGGAACGGGTCAAAATTGACCAAGCCTTTGCGGGGAACAGTGTTATACAGCGCTTTGATAGCATCTCTTCGAAAGAGTTACAGCAACACCCTGATTTTGTGGTTAAAAGTCCTTTTGATGAGGAAATGGGGCACAAACTGAACCCCGCCAATTGCGCCAGTTGTCAGTCAAAAGGGGCCGCCCCGATGGGGTGCTATCCCTGTGATAACTTTCGACCTCTAGAAACCGCCAACCATCAGCCGTATTTGGATAAAGCCGAGCGTAAACTGGCGATTAACAGTCAATCAGCGCATCCCGCCACGCTCAAACGGCTGCAAACCATCATCACCTATATCCGAGTGACGATTGCGCTGTGTGAAGAGCGAAAAAACCTGAAAGTAGGTGCGCAGATATGAGCACGATAAATCGCTACATTGATAATCAACGTGCTTATGCAGCCAAAAAGAAAACGCAGCCACTAATGGGCTTTACTAACGCTCAGGGGGAGCCTGCTTCATGGTATGACATGGCGATGACATTCACCGACAGCGACAGTAAAACCATAAACATTCTCTTTTGTAATCTGGATAAACACAAACCAAAAATAGGCACACTCTTCACAGAAGATGATCGATTAGCGCCTGAAACACACGATTTATTGTTTGCCTATACGCTTGATGTATTAAAGGAAAACGTAGGCACACATCACAAGCGACAAAAAATCACAACTGCAAGACGCTTCCTTTGCCACTTAGGTGAGAATGTCGCCTCTGCCTCCCTTGATAAAATTCAACACGCCATCGACTCGCTGACATACTCAGGCTACCTAACGGGATTCATCAACTGGCTACACCATCATAAAATGCTGCCCCAAAGCTGCCTGCCCTACATAAACAACACCCAAGATACAATACGAAAGAAAAGTGGTGATGAAGCACTGGCGGCGGAGAAAAGCAAACTGCCTTCGGAAAAAGCGCTGTTGGCGCTCGGCGCTATCTTTCATGATGTCATCCCCCCCTATATGGATGATGACCAAAATGATATTGATGCTTGGCAACCGCTTATCGCTTCGACTCAAACGCTGCGAGACAGCTTTATTTGTACCATGGCAGCGCTAGGCATGGCGTCACCCAATCGGATCGGCGCAGAGCAACCGCTTTTAACCGTGCAGAGAATAAAGCCACATACAGAAGTTGTCGATGGACAAGAAAAAACGGTGCATTATCTCAACTGGCGGGGCTCAAAGGGGTACAAGGACAATCAAAATCACATCAATGCCGAAATGGTTGAGAGTCTAGACCGGGCCTTGCACTTCACCATCCTAGCGACGGAGCCTGCCAGAGCGCTAGCTCGGTTCTATCGACAGCCAAATCGCCCACTGAAAGAAGTGCTGGGTGACGTTAAGCCTAGCGATGAGAACATCGCCCTGCTAAAGCCATCCATGAACAAACCCACCCAACTATTGCATCTTGGCTTGCTGCTGGGCTTTTTTGACGGCAGTGACAAATGCGTGCGAGTTTCACCCGACACAAAAGGGGCAACCGACAAAACAGGTATACAAAATCCACATCAAACGAAGTTCATCAAACCCATCGCCCAACTTGAGCCGTTCGACACACTAGTGTTTAAGTCTCACTGCCCTTACGCTCGGGCGCTTACAGGATCTTGCTTCACATCACAATCTCAATACCAAAAATATACCGCAGGTCAACAAGCGCTTACCGTGGCAACCTTTCAAAATCACACCATCGAGATAAATCAATCTCAACTGAGCGGCTATAATTATTATCAAACGAAGTCTGTCGATGTTGAATACGCCTTGTTTATGTATACAGAAAAGCAAATGGGCGGCAGGTTAACGCACCCTTTTCTTTTGGTTCCGATAGGTACGCTCGCTAAGTTCTTTGCTGATGAAATAATTAAACGCCTAAAAAACAGACTGACTATTTTTGAGCGACATGGCTTTGCCTCCGACTTCACGCTCAAGCCGCACCAACTGCGCCATTGGCAAAATGATTATCTTGCGAAAAAAGGGTTGCCTCATCACCTCATTACCCTGCTGTCAGGTCGACAGAGCGCAGAGCAGACCCTGACGTATATCCACACCTCGGACGCCGAGAACGCCTCGGTGATTGGGGATATCTCTTACTCTAATGAGCTAGAAAGCTACATTCAAGAGAAGGTAAGCCTTCGTATTAGAACCATGAACCAATACAATGATGCAATCGATAATGAAACGCCGACTTTTGCTCATGAAACAGGGTTTTGCACTCAGAACCTAGCCCTATCACCTTGTACTTACATGTCGGAGTTTGAAACACAATGTACGCTGTGTTCATCGTCTTGCCATATCGCTCATGATAGTGAGGCAATCGCCTTGCTTATGAAGGATCTAGAAGTACAGACGCATAACTTGGAAAGGGTTCAGGAAGCCATTAACTTTGTCACCAGTCAAAGCATGCAGATGTGGTACAAAACCCATTATCGCAACACGTGCATGCTAAAGCACCTCATTGAAGTGCTATCCGATAACACCATCGAAAAAGGCAGTATGGTGCGTTTGCTCACTCGTTCAAACAGCATAAGAATCACTAACTTAGAGACAAAAACCGTGGGAGAACACAAGTTGGCGCTGCCTGATGTCGAGCATGCCATTCAAGCCGCGCTTGAGTCCAAAAACGCTAAAAGCAAAGATGAAGCCACGAATAATTTCTTAGGCTTTCTAGGTTCACTCTAGGGAGGTGATATGGCACTTAAATCACTCGAAACTGAACAGCAAATTTCCATACAGGCACTCATTCGAAGCTGGGAAGGTAAATTAACCTGGGACTTTTTAGTCACAAAAATTGAATCCAGTTTAGGTATTGCCACCACGAGACAAACGCTCGACAAGTACGCTAATATCAAGCACGAATACAAGCAAAAAAAGCAAGGTTTAAGGGGTAAGCCTGTTTCGCCTGATAATAAGGAACTGATTTCTTATTTACAGAAAGACGTGGAATTAGCGCAGAAGGTGATCCAACTCGAAGCACAGCTTGCGGTAGCAAGCTCAGAGATTGGCAAACTTCAAGCTTTCATTCAAAAGTTATCCAGCATTGGCAAAACCAACCCAAGTGTCATGGATGTGTTTCAAAAGACCTTACGAGACGTTGAAAGTAGCAATAAGTAAACATCACACGTAGTTTTTAAATGTTTGTACATTTTATTGAATTTTAGTTGGATGAGTGGTCTATGAGTCAATTTGAAATTGATAAAATTAGAAGTTGGACTAACGAAGAGATTAGCTCCCCTTACTTGTTAATTTCCCAGGAAGATTGCACCTTACACTTAGGTTACTATGCTGGAATGGGAACCGCTGATAGCACGCCAATAGAACAATTGCCTCCAATTTATAAGGAAATCATTGGTGCATGGTTAGAATCTGGAGTGTTAAGGCAAGCAGGTGAATCGTTTCCGCTTTACCCAGGAAGTCACTTGTTCAAAAGACTGATCCTAGATTGTTCGTATTGAGTCAATTTTTATCTAAGACCACTGCACACGCCAGATTAAAGGCAGAGGGTGACTAAAGAAAAAAAGAAAAAGCCCCCAAACCTGGGTAATCCTCCCTGAAGCCACACAAGTACAAAAAGCGACTGAAATAAGCAAACAGGGCTCGCTCGAAAGTTTACTTGACCACTACAAGCAGAGCTGAAGCGGCAATTCTCACTTGGCAGGAATCATTTAGATGTGTCTATGGCAAGAGTGCCCTTATGTCACAACTCAAGGCTTCCGCCAACTGATATGCCTTTTCGAGCGTGATGTTTACCTCTCCACGCTCTATTCGCCCCATATAACTGCGGTCTATCTCAGTTAGTAGCGCAATTTTTTCTTGGGAAATGCCTCGCCGTTTACGTTCTTCTCGTAATTTAGCCCCAAATTGGATTGCTAAGTCTTTCATTTTTCATCTCGTTAAAGAGAAAGACTATCCAAAGTTGCGGCTTATAATGCCACGGATTATAATCCGCATTTTGAAAGCAATGCTCTTCTAATGCCTAGTTGGAGCACTAAACAGCCTCTTGCGAGAACGTCATGTCTAAAGTCTCAATCAAAATATGCCCTACTTTGCATACCATTCTCCAGGACGAGAGCTTCAACAATTTTCAAATTAAGAGTTTACGCGACGCTTATCTTGCTGCTTCGACTAGCGGTATAACGGTCAGTAAAACCTACAATTTCACTTATCAACAGGTCCACAGACTCGTGAAAAAGGGGCTCTTAGATAAAAATGTAGACCCACAGTCGAAGGAAACGACTTATCAAAAGACAACGAACTTTTTTCAAGCGAATTTCATCCTGCAAAGCGCAAAAAAATCCGAAGCCGTACAGGTAACACCTACAAATAGGGAAAAGCATAATACTATTAAACAATTAGAAGAGCGGCTCAAGCAGTCAGAAATCGATTTACTTACGAGCATAGGTGAGTCGGAAGAGTATATGCGCTTATACCAATCCTTTCCTGAAATGAAAGCTCATCTCGAATCACAGTATTTGTTGGCTCGTGAAACGAGCTCAAAACTGCTAGGTCAAATCAAAGCGATTAAATCAGCTATTACCCATCAGCAAAAGTAACTCCATGCAACTTAGACAATGGCAATCTGAGTGCGTCAAACGCGCTCTAAGGCACTTTTATGGTGCTCACAGACATTTCCTTTGCTTAGCAACACCTGGTGCAGGCAAATCAATTATGGCCGCCGAAGTTGCTGCGAGACTATTTGAGGATGGTCTAATCGATTTTGTGTTGTGCTTCTCTCCATCAGTGAATATCTCTCAAGGGATGAAACAGACATTTTCCAATCGTCTGGAGTGCCGATTTGATGGCGTGATAGGTTCAGTTGGTTGCTCTTATACTTATCAGGGGATGTTGGCTTTTAAAGAGGATTTCTGGCAATTACTGAGAAGGAATAGAGTTCTCGTTGTCTTTGATGAGATCCATCATTGTGCAGGTAGATCTCTTGAAGATGCAAACGTATGGGGGGAAGAAATCCTACTCAACATACAGGCCCAAGCGCAGTACACCCTAGCGTTAACGGGCACGCCTTGGCGCTCGGACCAAGCACCGATTGTTTTATCTCGATACACAGATCCAGATAACCTAATTCAATGTGACTATGTTTATGGCCTTAAGGAAGCAGTTGCCGATGGTGTATGCCGCAGCCCTCACATTGTACTAATTGATAACGACAAAATTTTAGTTACAGATGAAGAAAACGAAACAAAGACTTATGGCTCTTTGGATGAGTTATTGAAAAGCTCATCAATCCCTTATCAGTCGATCATCGAGAATCATGAGGCGATTCAACATATCTTAGCGTTAGCAACAAACAAGTTAAGAGCCATAAAACAGTCCAACCCTAATGCCGCCGGACTTATTGTTGCTTCATCTGTATCACACGCTGCGGATATCTTGAACACACTCAAAATAGAGTTTAATGAAACAGCTCAGATAGTTACCTACAAAGAGGATGATCCATCTGCCAAGATAAATGAATTCAGAAACAGCACAACTAACTGGATCGTGAGTGTAGGTATGATAAGTGAGGGGACTGATATCCCTCGCCTACAGGTTTGTTGCCACCTTAGTCGAGTAAAAACTGAGCTTTACTTTAGACAGGTTTTAGGTCGTATTTTACGCACTAATGCTTCGCTTAATCAGCAAGCTTGGCTATACACCTTTGCTGAACCAAAACTTGTAGAATTTGCCAGTCGTATAGCAGAAGAAATACCTGATATCCCAGTGATATTTAGCGAGCCAATTGAGATAAAGCTCAAACAAGAGTTACCCGAACCCCTTGATATGACAGTGAAAGCGATGTCACCTTCTAACAGCAATATTCTCAATACTGGCAGGCTGTCAATCGATACACAGACACAATCGTATTCTATAGAGCTTTTATCGCGGGATATTTTAGGTACACCAACATCATTATCATTTGAACTTTTAGGTGGTTTTAGAGAAAAAGTTGTCTCAACTTTTAACTCACCGTTTTAAGTCATAACATCTGAATTATAGTTCAACCACTTTTCTCGACACTTTGAGTTTTATGGTGACACCATAAAGTTCAAAGTGATTCACAACTAGAAAGCTTTTGGACAAAAACACGTTAGAGTATCCCCTCTATCACGAGTCACTTAGATGAGAAAATATATCTCAATTTATCTAATTCGCTCCGACCACTTTATCTTATGACTTTAAAAAATTTGACAGCCAAGTACATACTTTGGTTCGCAACAATAATTAAGTGATTGTTTTTTTGTAACTCAAATAAGCAGTTTGTAGTATTGTGTCATAGAAATTGCTTTTTGAATTGAATAGAGGTTTGTATGACATCGGAAGTTAAGCTTGATTGGTCAGAGCCGAAGAAAATTGAGCTGGGCGATGGTAAGTTTGAATCCTTGCCAGCCGATAAACTACAGCGTCAGGAGTATGCAGATTTCATTGCAGACTTTCTTTCAAAGCAAGGGTTCGAAGAAGCATCTGGAGATAAGAAAAACTATGTACTAAATCTTAATGCGGAATGGGGTTCTGGAAAAACGTACTTTCTTCGTAGGCTATCTGAAGACTTAAAGGTACATCACCCTGTTGTTTATTTGGATGCTTGGAAGCAAGACTATTCGGAAGATCCATTGATGACAGTTGTTTCTTCAATGATTAGCCAACTCAAAAGCCAAGCAAGATTAACTGGTGTCGATGAGAACACATTTGAAGCCCCTAAAAAGCTATTGGGGCTATTGAAAGCTGCTGCACCCAGTATTGTAGGGGCTTTTGTAAAAAGGTATGGCGGATTTGATCCTATTGAGCTTTGGGAGAATAGTCAAACTGAGGACGTACCACCAAAATCTACTGCTGATGCTGGTTCGAACAAAGTGGATATGAGTGCAACAGCTTCTCAAATGGTTAAGGAACTACTTCGCCAACATGAGGATAAATCTGAGGCGATTGAAAGCATTAAACTTAATGTAGAAAACTGGGTTGAAGCAGTAGTTGGATTGGACACGGCTAGAGATGATTACAATAGAAAGTATCCAGCATTTGTATTTATTGATGAATTAGACCGCTGTAGACCTAGTTATGCGGTAGAAATGCTGGAAGTTATTAAGCATATATTTGATATTGCAGGTGTTGTTTTTATCGTCGCCACAGATACTGCGCAATTACAGCATGCAGTTAAAGCCATCTACGGAGAAGGATTTGATGCTAGAACATATTTAAGTCGTTTCTTTAATAGCAGGTTTACTCTAAAGCAGCCTACTATAGATAGTCTGATTTATGCCCACTGTGATTGTGAAAAACTTTCAGGACAATACATAAAACAAAATCGTATTGTTGTATGGCCTGAGTGTGAGAGCTACGAGCATAATATAAGTAATATCAATTCTGTAATTTCATGTTTTGGTCTTCCAGCTAGAACCATAATTCAGATAACAGACAGGATTATTGCTATTTTAGGCCATATGAAAAGCGGTAGTAAGGTTGACTTATTGATGTTGACAGCACTTATGAGCCTTAGAGAAAAGAATGAAGATGTGTATGAAGCAGTAATCTCTTATAAGTTTGGACTTAGCAAATGGTCAGATGGTAATAGGGTTAAGCTAAATAGATATTTAACTCAGAACTATGACTTTAAAAATAGAAATATCATGCTTAATGTGGATTCTAATGTGCCTTACGACTCTCTACTTGATCAAAGCCTAACTCAGTACCCTGATGCTGTATATAAAGCTAATTTGTCGCATTATATGAAAGATATTTTCAGCATATATTTAAAATCTGTGGAATCCGGTTATACCGGCAATGGGGGGATAGGGCGTCACCTTTCGACAAACATACCACTTAAAGAGAAGTTAGCTCAAAAGGTATGTACTTATCCAGCTAACAGGAACTCACATGAAGATGAAGATACTTCAAATGCGTGGTTAGATTTCTACCATAGTCTGTACAAACTCGAAGATGTCGATATTACCTATTATCAAAATTTAATAGAGTTAGCTTCTGCTCTTGAGTGGGATGACTAGCAATAATTTCGGTCAATTATAACCACTATCAACTAACCTAACCTTATGCGCCAGATGTGAGTAAGTAGCTGAACAATAATTACATTGTTAAAAAAGAGACCTCTAAGCATTACTTCTTTTAATCATTACAGAACTAAAAAAGCGATGGGATCAGGTCTTGTATTTTGCACCTCACATTAGATGAGGTATGACAAAAGCTACTAAATAGGACATGAACAAACTTTGACTCTAACTTGTAGTAGATTATCAAACTTGGCCACAAAATTGGAGTTTTAGGCATGAGGAAAAGTAAGTCAATTTGCAGGGTTTGAAATTGGGTTCAATTCCACTCATTCTCACTTTGGGGCAAAAGTGCGTTAGCCCAAAGCCTGCGTAAAATGATGGTATTCACCAACACGGATTGGGACAAAAGTGAGCTAAGTTTTTTCTCTAATTCGTGGAGTTCGGATTAAAATATCTATGGGTTAACACCACATTAAGGTGTGAGCAACGCAATGCCCAAGTTTCTGCATACCACCTTAAATACTAAATGCAACGCATAGTAAAAATGCCACGCGTTGCGAATAGCTCTTAAATGCTTTATTAGCTTTATTTAAGCCAAACTTCATCAATATCGATTTGTTCAACTTCTTCGGTTGTTAGATTAATTACCCCACTCCCTGTGAAGTATGTCCTCGGATATCTGAACACGTTCGTAATTTCTTCATAAACTTCAGCATTGATAAACACATCGTTTATACCAGTCTTATTTATAATATATTCACTAGTGTTCAATGTGAACTCCAAGGTACAACGCCTTAGGTTAAAAGAGTATTCAAACGCTACCTTGTCATCTTCTATTTTGAAACACCTGTAAATTGACGGATCTTCCATCCCTTCCCAAACATCAAATCGTGAAGATTTCATAACATCCAGATAATCAGTTTTCCAGCCTGAAACTGAGAAAATTTCTCTTATTTGACTAATTTCTAGATTATTCATAAAACTAATAGCAAAGTTCTCGAATTCTTCTTCAATTACCTCGCCATATCTCTCTTCTAGACCATTACTATCTTCATGTACAAAGCCATGCAGATCTTCATTTACATTCTCACCGATAAACTGCTTTAATGACGTATATACTTTAAACTTATTACTCAAGTTTAACTCTGCCAAGTCATCCGATAAGTCTTGGTGTAGTGAAAAACTCTCGCCATTTTTGACGAAGAAATCTGACGAATTATTCGTTATTAAAATTATGTCATCTGATACAGAATGTTCGGATACATAATTTATTAGTGAATGCCAAATTACTGCATCACGATAACCTTTTTCATTTTCTCTAAATGGTCTTTTCGCAAGAATAGCTTTCTGTACTAACTTTTCATTGTTTACACTTTCGCATGAAATTGTTTCAAAATTAGGAAAGTAGCCACGAACAATAGCCCCAAAGTCATAAGGCTCAATTGGAAGCTGGCTCATATCAATTGTGAAATTCGATTCTGTAAACTGTCCTACTTTACTTGCTAAATTATTCAGATCTTTTTTTGTCTTTTCTAATTCGACCCTAAACTTATTCTCAGTTTCTTTTATTACAACGTCAGAAACAAGCAACATACAGTCAGTATTAAGTACGTAATTAGAAAGAAGCTGAAAATGTGCCGCTCTAAGCATCCAATTATTAAAAAATATATTTGTATCAATAAAAATTTTCATAACAACTCTTTTAAAAAACGTTTCCACAAAAAATTGATGGAAATGAATTTACTTTGGCAGAATAAGTCAGGCTTGTAGTTGGCCATAACAATTTACTGTAGGTGAATAATATCTATTAGACCACAGGCATCGATATGCCACAAGCTCAAAAAAAACCAGCCAGCTTTAATTATGAAAAAAGTTGAAATGTCATTTCGGGAGAAATTCTACAGCCTCAACGCCCCAATCAATTGAGCATCCCGTTATGACCAAAGCTTTAGAATGATTTTAAATACAACCGCTAATGTTAACTGCGTCAATTGCACTGGTTTGCTATGGTTGTTTTTCGATGATATTAAAGTAATTTTCAAAAAAAGTGAGTGATAATTCTGGCTGTTCAATAATGATACATAAATCTAGTATGGATAGCAGTGATAACTTACTGGATTCAGCTAAAAACCAAATTGAGTGTTCCGAAAAGTTACGACCGGTGACTTCATTACCTTGAGTACGAGTTGCAATTTGGAAAAAACCACCGTGAGTATAGTCATTCATAGCTTTCCATTTTCCCTCTTTGTAACGCTTTAGTTCTCCATTTTGATAGCCTTTTTTGGTCTCAACTTCGCTTATCAATGTGTTAACTTTTAATTCTAAGTTCTCACCATCGATAAACTTTCCTATATCAGCATCAGTAGCGCATCGCAGAAACCACAAGCCTCGAAGCATCGCTTCAAATTGGCAACGGAGAAGAGCAAAAGATGACCCAAGCAAGTTATATTTAGCCAAAGTTAAGATTGATTGATGGTGCTCTAAACTCAAATGTAACAATCCCATAGCAACACGTCGCCTTGGATTGGGTTCATAACTAACTCCATCAAGTTGAACCTGATAATAAGTAGACCAACTTTCAAATTCTTCAATTTTCATAAATATCCAACGTCTCAAGCAGAGGCGCCAGCATTGCTGGCATTCTGCTGCCTTGACTTGTTAGGCCACGTATTTTCGACAAAAAGCATTAAACGAAATGCCATCTCTATGTATGCCAATGCAGAATCGATGCTTATTTCTGTAGTAATACCGTGAGCGAGCTCATTTCTTATTTTACGAAGGCGATCAAAGTGCTTAAGCTTTTCTGGATAATCATCTCCGAATAACACTCTGGCAGAATTTACAGGTGAGTATTGACCACTGAGCTTCTCTCCTTTGGTTATAATCCCGGAGGCTTGCAAGGCATTACCAACCTTCGCTTCCAAAAGAATCCACGACTCCAACATCGCCGCCCGTGGGTATGAAGGACATAAGCTAAACAAAGATTTTTTCGCCGCATTTAAATCAGTATGCGCTGTAATGCTCTCCAGTTTTGGGAGTTGAGCCGATTCAACTTTGTCACTGACTTCTTGAATCTCTTTGTCAAAGTCCAGCTGAAATTCTTTATATTTGAGCTGCTTTAACTTAGGGAGGAGTTTTATCACACCTTCTTTGAGAGATAGACAAATGATCACGACAGCAATCGGCCAAGCAAGCGATTCTACCAATTTAGATATTAAAGTTGGGTAATCCATTCATGCTCCTATAAGGCCTAACGATTAAACTAAGAGGCTTTCTTTAGCAAGTCCCAGCGAACGAAGTGAGCGCCGTGATACGAAAACTATCTGATTTCGTAAACTGCTTGTGAGGCACTCATATATTTGTGAATTTTATTGCCTTTGATTTCGAATTCTGCTTGTGATGCGCTCATGTATTTATGGATTTTGTTTCCTTTTATTTGATAAACGGGCTGAGATGCACTCATATATTTATGTATTTTGTCGCCACGAATCTGAAATTCTGCCTGACTCGCGCTCATATATTTGTATATTTTCTTTCCATCATATTCAGTAGACATGATTTACTTCCTTGATTTTGTATAATGTCTTAGTATTTATGCGCTTCGCTGTTTGCAAGGCATAAATCGCTTGTTGGAATTAGCCGCTGCCACATCCATGTCAATTGGTATGAATGATGGTATAGGAATTTGCTTTTTTGCGGAAGCGGCATTTTATACAGTTTGATAGGTAATTACTTGATATTACTTTAGCGTTCTCATTATTTCACACTCACGTCTGACTGATTTTTGGCCTCGCATTCAGGCTGATACTCGTACCACATCCCCTCACAGGCTTGCGCCTATAAGTCTGACTACTCGGTCATTCCGCTTCGTCTTGAGGGAGTGGCTATCCTGACATGCGTACTGGCTGGTTTTTGATAGATCGCATGGGTAAAATTTCTAGGTTGAAAGTAACCTCATCACATTAGCTTTTCTATAGCCAAAGCATTATTCACCTTATTTACCTTTTGAACTGCGAAACTCATATTGGGGCAACTCTAAGCCAGAACCAGATCAAATAACAGTCAACAGGTAATGTTATCGTTTAGAGACAAACTAGAACACTCAATAACTATTGTAAAAAAACAATTGCTTATGGGGGTTGGCAGCCATCCTGCATAGAGCTATTGTATTGAATTTTATATAACCTAATGAGTAGGAGAAACTTGATGGTTAGCAGTGATGACTACGCATTGTTCTATAGAACGGCATGCAACATTTTTGAATCTGGTTTCGAGTTTATCAACAAAGCAGATGATAACTATTACTTCATGAATGTTGCAGCTATTAAGCTTTTGAAGCACCTCAATACTACTGAAATGTTGATGACTAGCGAGCTAGACCTCAATCATATAGAGCAGGGGTTCACTTACTATGACACTTCAAGTGTGATAGCACTTTTACGAGTGTCATATGAAAACTTGGTAACTATTGCTTACCACTATTTTAGTGATGAACTAGATAAAGACCGTCTTGATTGGTATACGTTGCTCGGTTACAAGAATAGGGCAAAAAACAAAGTTGTCGCTGGAACGCCAGAATTAGAAGCAAAAATTGGGGAAGAAAAACAGATTATTGATGAGCTATCCTCGCGCCTTAGACTTAATAGCTTCAAACCATCGAGAAAGAACGAATGGAAACCTTGCGGTTGGTATGAGTTAGGCCAGCAGCTAGGCATCCCAACTTTTGTATGCGACAAATATTCGTTTTGGTCTTCCCATACCCACACTGGTTTCGACTCATTGATGCAGGTAAATACTGCTCATAAGGCTCACCCAACCGAAGAGATTAAACGCAACCAAATAAACTACCTGTTTATGTGTAGCGTTCTAGTCTATTTTATCGATGGTTATGTGTGCGTTTTGTCCAAGTTAGGGTATCCACATATATCAGATTTTGAGCTTGATGATGTCAAAAGTTTTTCGCGATTTATGAATTCGTTGGACAAGACTTGTAGTGGTCAACTATCTAAATACGCTGCCGACCTAGAGTGAAGAAAGAAAAGGAGCTGGAATCTTTTGCCTAACCATTAGTTTATGTATTGTAAAAATACCATCAGAGCCAACACACAATGGGGCAATTGCGCGTTAGCCCAAGCCTGCGCAAAATTGCAGTATGTCATGCATGAACCAGACTAGGTGTAAATCTGATTCACAGATACAGTCTTACCTAGAGTGATTCACGGGCTCATTTTGGCATAAATGAGCGAGCACAACGAGCGATTCAGCATCACACCTTATATCACTAAACTAAATGTATGGTTAAAATGCACGCGTGCTGAAACCCTCTTGAGCAGTTTATTATATTTAATTTTCAAACGCTTCTTTTACTTTATCATTGGATGCGAGTGCATATCCAAGGACAATAATTGAGCTATTTAGTAGTTCTTCACTGCGTTCGGGGGCAAACCAGTTTCCGTTAAACTTGCCTCCATGAAAAAGGTTATTTCTTACTCGACGAACGTAGAGTAACAACAAGTCCGTGCCATTTTCCGGTGTAGGTGCTGCATCAGACCACGCAATGTTCCCTTGCTCAATCACTTGCTTCTTTGGTGGATTAGAAAGAATATATTGCTTAGCCTCATTGAGCTTTTTATCTTGTATAGCTTGAAACTTAGAATCAATATCATGAGCAAAGGTTGTCCAATTAGGATTTGCATTACCCTCTCCAGTATGGAAAGAGGCTGCTTTTAAAGAATATTCAATTCTTGAAAAGAATTTAAAAAAATCAAACGATAACGTATCTAATTTGTCCACTGTAATTCCTATTTTTGGTAACACATAGGCGTCAAAGAAAGCGGCAGTTATTCAGTTGCGGTTTTGTGGGATACTTTTGCCCAGCAAAACCACAAAACTACGTCTGAATAACGGTCCAGAGCACGTAGTGCGCGATGATCCAGCGACTTGTTATGTTTATGATTTAATAAGCTCTGCAATTTCTATAGCAATCTCTTCAATGGTGTGAGTTGCCGTACTTCGAGCAACTTTATCTGCAATCGATGGGCTAAAATCTACTACTTGTTGTTTTGTTATGTTGTGCCAAATCGGTAATAAGACTTGCTCACCTGACACTGTTCTAGTAACAATTCCATCAAGCTCATAGTTGGTCCAGCCTTTCTTTATAAATGAAGGCGATAGAACAACAAGCCCTACTTTACTATTTGCTAGACCTTTATCTATTTTTTGCCTCAGACTATCCCCAATTCTAAGTGTCATTTCGTCATACCACACATTCAGCCCTTGAACTATGTGTAGTGGTCAACTAAATTTGGCCACAGCTTTAGAATCTTCCCAAAATCTTCGCTCTGATTCATTTGGGCTCAATCCTGCATTGTAATGATGTGGCCTGACTTCACTGTAATAACCAATGATATAATCGGTCACATCTTGTTTAGCTTCAGTAAAACTTTTGTAGCCTTGTATTGGGATCCATTCCGTTTTTAAACTCCTGAAAAACCGCTCCATTGGTGCATTATCCCAGCAGTTACCGCGACGACTCATGCTCTGGATTATTTGATATTTCCACAGCCGCTGACGGTATTTAAGGCTGGTATAATGGCTACCTTGATCTGAATGAAATATCAGGTTTTTTGGCTCTCCTCGTGATTCAAATGCCATTTCTAACGCCTTCACCGTTAACTCAGTATCCGGTGAAAGTGACATCGACCAACCGATCGCTTTTCGCGAAAATAAATCCAGCACAACCGCTAAATAACACCAACGATTACTCGCCCAAATATACGTCACATCACCACACCAAATGGTGTTAGGTTCGACAACTGCAAATTGTCGTTTGAGTGCATTAGGGATAGTCACATGCTCATTTTCAGCCTTTTTATAGCGGTGTTTGAGGTGTTGGCAACTCACTAGTCCAAGCTTTTTCATTAACCGAGTAGCCCGATAACGACTTAACGCAAAGCCACGTTCAGAGGCGATAGTCGCAATACTCCTAGCCCCCGCAGACCCCCGGCTTTCAGCATGTATTGCTTTGATTTCACATTCTAAAAGCCGCTGCTCAGATGTCGCCACAACTTCACGGCTCACCCAATAGCGATAGCTACTCCGGTTCACATTAAATACATGGCATAACACTGAAATAGGATATTTTTTGCTCTGATTGAGTTTCTCGATTATCGAGAAGTGTTCAGCGAGTCCGACATCAATAGAGCCGTAGCCTTTTTTAAGATTTCTTTCTCGAGATTTATCCGCTCAATTTCACGTTTAAGTGCCCTGATTTCAATTTGTTCTGGTGTCATTGGTGAGGCTTTCGGAGCATGCCCTTGGCGCTCAACTTGAAGCTGTGTTACCCACTTACTGACCGTCGATTTACCCACGTTCATAGCTTTTGCTGCTGCTTCTTGCGTGTAGCCTTGATCAACGACTAATTGAGCTGTTTCAAGCTTAATGGCGGCGCTATATCGTGCACGTTTACTTTTATTCATGTTGTCACCTAAATAGGTTATGAGGGGATCATAACATTTCTTATTAGATGGCCAAATTCAGTGTGCCACTACAATGAGAGCATCTGCTAGAGGGCGAACAAAATCATCTTTATCTTCAGATGCGTGTGAAATAAAAACGTCATGAGTTTCTTCACCAGATTCTGTTGGCGGTGGAATATTGTCACGAACTAAGCTTGGAACTTCCGATAGAGGTCGATCTTGAATCGTAGGTAGTGCACCTGGAAGTATTTGTACAGATGCCTTAGTACTTCCTTTCAATCCTTGCATATCAATTGCAACATGCCAGTGACCAGAATTTGGGATTTGTAGTCTCAATGGCGATTTTTTTGCTAAGCCACCTATATAGCTGTGCCGTCTTCCATTTTTATAATTGCTGAAATCAGAACTATTCATTAAGCGAACGTTAGCGCCACTAGTCAAAGTAACCTCAACAATTTCACCTGCTTTCCTTTGACCTAAATCATTATGAATGAATTGCAATTTTGATTACTCCTAATAGGACATAACGTATGATTGGTACGCATGCGCGTTTACCTCATTAAACCAGTAAAAACGCGCATAATTAATTACTTGTAATAAAAGGAACTTATCAGCTTTTTATCAAATACACCATGCTGAAAAATACGCATACACATTTTCCAAACCTAGCAATCAGAGGAGATGGTCATTAGCTTTAGTGACGGAATTTTCTAGGGTTCCGGTGTAGAGCCCCTGATTTAAGCTGGGAGTTTAATCAGCCGATTTATATCATGGCACCAATAGGCTGATCTGCTCTCAGTGACAATTGCATAGTTCAGCATTGATATACCGTCAGCGGAAGTCATATCTACTGGAAATTTTTCTGGCAGCAAGACGGTACTTGGGTTGATAGGTACAAAATGAAAGGGCGGTTCATCTGGAAGTGCTATTTCCAAATCAGATAAGCGGTGAACCATCCAGCGTATGTTCTTTAGCCCCAAGCTGACACATTCATAATCACACCACACTTTATGGCTATTAACTTCATGATCTTCTAGGGTAGGCACCGATAGTCGGCCTCCTTTCTTCTCTAAATGTTCTCGAATATATTGAGGTATATCTGCCTCTCGCTGATCAGTTTTTGCAATCCACTCTGAGATAATTTCCGGAGGGAATTGAGGTTCTGGGATACCATAAATCTTGTGAACTTCTCTGCTGCTACGGAGATAATTTGGACGAACTTTCCAAGAGGCTAGAAAATTTGAAATCGCAATACAGTCATCTTTTGATAAATGATCAACTCCAGAAGCTACACTCTCACGAACTGCATAAAACTTTGTCTCTATCGCGGTAAATATTTCTTCCATTCTGGTGTTCCATGCGCGGAGAGAAATTGCGTAATCGTCGTTCCTTTCGTATTTTATCAATTCAACATGTGCAAAGGGTTTAACTACTCTGTATATCTTGTTTTCTTTAGTTGAAAAATGCCTCATCAAGCCATTTGGCAAAAAATGTTGCCTGAAGGTTATCTCAAATGGATTGCCTTTAATTATTCCAAAATCATGAGCTTTTGTCTTTCCCATTATATATCTCTAGAATTGAACTGAACCTGCGATATACTACACTTAGTGTCATTACTAAAATTAGGTCAACTTAGAAAAAACTTAACGGTTCAATCAGTTACGTTAAAAATCGTTTTGGGGCAGAACAGACTTTCATCAGTCTGTTCTGTTAGAGACGAGGAATTTAGATTAAAAAGTCTTCGATTGAACGGCCATTTTCAATCTGTTGTTTGAAAACAGTTGGCATTCTACCTTGCCCTGTCCAAGTGACAGTTTCGCCCTCAACTACGATTGAATATTTAGCTGGACGTGGTGCTCTTGTGCTTTTTACTTTAGCAGTAACACCGCCAAGATCATCAAGTGATAAACCAGCTGACTCAATCATCTTCTGAAGTTCTGCAATTTTAGCGATACGCTCAGCATTTGCTTCAGCTTCAGCATTCGCTTCTTCTTCTCTTTCAACAACGATCTTGTAGTGGCACACTAATTTTGGCCACCTAAATAGAGGTGATATTATTACCTCGTAGATGACTTTAGGTGAACACATGAGATCGACAACCAGAAAAACATTTAGTGCTGAATTCAAACTTGAAGCAGCCCAATTAGTCCTCGATAAAAACCATAGCATCATCGAAGCTGCAAAGGCGATGAACGTAGGTAAGTCCACTATGGATAAATGGGTGAGACAGTTAAAACTAGAACGCCATGGTGGCACACCAA
>NZ_JAKKSJ010000026.1:0-71536 GCF_025653365.1 Shewanella sp. SW32
AGTCGTCGCGGGAATTGTTGGGATAACGCACCAATGGAGCGTTTCTTTAGAAGTTTGAAATCTGAGTGGATACCCGCCAATGGTTATGGGAATTTTACAGAAGCAGATAAAGAGATCACAAATTACATCACTGGATATTACAGTGAGACCAGACCCCATCAATATAATGGTGGGTTAACGCCAAATGAGTCAGAACGTTTATATTGGAATGACTCTAAAATCGTGGCCAATTTTACTTGACCACTACAATCACATGCTGCATATAGGCACGGCTTGCCTGCGAGACTTCAATATCGTAGGTAAGAAAACGCATAACCACAGGGGCAAACATCATGTCTGCAATCGACCATTGGCCAAATAACCAAGTACCTTCGGAATTTGATGGAGCAAACTCGGCCATCTGTGCTGACCAAATCGCATCGATGCGCTCAATGTCTTTGCGGACCACATCAGTGAGCTCAACATAGCGCCTCGCGCGTATGTTCATTGGTAGAGCGTTACGCACGGCATTAAAGCCTGAATGCATTTCACTGGCAATCGATCTAGCCTTGGCTTTTTGTTTAGGATCTTGCGGCCATGCGCTACCTGCAAGATAGGTGTCGTTGAGGTATTCACAAATTGATAGTGAATCCCATACCCTAATGTCACCATCGACTAATGTCGGTACTTTTAACGTCGGCGAAATGGCTTTGAGTTGCTGATAGAAGCTGTCGGTATCGAGTTGCAGTAATACTTCGTTGAACTGCACGCCAGATTTTGCGGCCATTAACCAAGCTCGCAGTGACCAGCTAGAGTAATTTTTATTGCCGATATAAAGATCCATTGTTTGTCCTTGAGTGAAATGCAGTGTTTCTGCAAAGCTACTATATGGACTCATTTCACCTATGACTAATAAATATTTTACCCTTTCTACATCCGCTAATACGCGTCATTTCTCTTGAGCTTACGAGTCACTTTTATTGAATTTAAACGACCCATAGCATTGAGATAATTTAACCATATCTTAATTACTTTGTTCGATGGATTCTGTCGAGATAAAGGCTAATTGGCGAGATAAATGGATGTGGCAGCGAGTGATTTACCCCGTAAGTGCACTGATTTTTATGCTATCGGCGGTGGCAAACGCCGATGAGGCAAATAAGTTATTGAATATGTGTAAGGCCTGTCATGGCGAGTCCGGTGTGAGTCGTTTTGAGCATATTCCTAATATCGGATGGCAAAACTCGGATTACCTGTTGAAGCAGCTTCGAGCCTTTAAGACGGGAAATCGCCAAGATCCCACTATGACTAAAGTCGCCCAATTGTTGAGCGAGGCTGATATGCAGCAGATGGCGGATTACTTTTACCTCGGAAAGGACAAATAACATGGATCTTAATCGTCGGTTTTTTATTAAAGGTGCGGTAGCGACGTCTGTGTTATCTGCCTTACCCGTTAAGTGGGTATTTGCCAATCAGCTTCCCGCAGAGGTTATTCCTCTGGATATATCAGCATTAACTTGGGCTAAGGCTGAGGACTTGCCGAATTATTTCAAAGTGTTAAACACTCATCCACTGAATGCGTTTCCGCCGGAGCATAAGCTCGCTCCTGCTGTGACGCCTGCCGATGCCTCGTTTATCCGTTGGAATGGCATAGTGCCTGACTTTAAGGCGTTAGATGCTAAAACTTGGACTTTTCAAGTGGATGGTGAGTCTGTTATCACCCCAAAAACCTACACAATTGATGAACTTAAGCGTCGCTTTAAGCATTACACATTGCAGTTGCTGATTGAATGTGGCGGTAATAGTCGCTCTGGCTTTTTTCCTAGTACTAAAGGCAATCAGTGGAATAATGCCGGCGTATTTTGCTCCGAGTGGACAGGTGTCTTAGTGAGTGATGTGCTTAAGGATTGCGGTATTAAAGCTGATGCTGTTTACACAGGCCATCACGGTGTTGATCGGCATTTGAGCGGCAAAGGTGAGGCTATTTCACGCGGCGTACCAATAAAGGCGGCGCTCGAAGAGCTTGGGCTTATTGCATGGTCGATGAACGGTGAGGACATTCCTTATCTACATGGATATCCCTTACGTATTGTGTTTGGTGGACGGCCAGGATCCGTTTCGCAAAAAGCGGCGACGGGGATCAGTGTGCGTAATAAAGTCCATGATGGGCATAAAATGGAAGCGCCAGCGTATCAACTCCCTAAATATCCCATAGCGCCAGGTGAGTCTGTTGATGATAAAGACTATAAAATCATTGAAGAAATGATAGTGAAGTCATTGATCACTCACCCCCAATCTGGAACCGAATTAGCTGTGGGTCAAAAGATGACTATCGCAGGCCATGCTTGGGCGGGATTGCGGGAAGTGGTTAAGGTGGAAGTCAGTTACGATTATGGCACCCGTTGGTTTGCCGCTGAATTAGAAAAACCTAAAAACATAACAGCATGGCAGCAATGGAAGATTGAATTGCAATTACCGTCGCAGGGCTATTATGAAATCTGGGCCAAAGCGACCGATAGTGAAGGTGATAGTCAGCCTGTCGTACAACCGCAATGGAATCCTAAGGGATATATGTTTAACGGCTGCCACCGTATTGCCGTTAGGGTGGTGTGATGAAGTCACATATCAATAAACTGATATTGCTTGGGTTAGTGGCATCCAGTATTTCGCTAGCCGCTGAGTATCCAGTGGACCCTAAATCGGGTTTGATCATGGCTCCTGGCTGGGAGTTAGTGAATTATCAATGTAATGCCTGCCATACCAGTATGATAGTCGTGCAAAACCACGGCGATAAAGCCTTTTGGAAAGAGACTTTGCAGTGGATGGTAGATACTCAGGGTTTATGGGACTTGTCGGATACTTGGGAGCCGACCTTGAGTTATCTAAGCACTCATTATGGGCAGGCTGAAATGGATATGACGATCTTCAGACGTCTACCTTTAGAACCGAGCCTGCAGCCTGCGCTAGTTAACCCTTTCCCTAAGGAGCCAAAATGAAAGCGATTATCATAAGTTTGATTGCGCTATGTGGCTTATCATCAGAGGTTAATGGGGAGGTTTATCAAGCAGATATAGAGCGAGGTCAGGCATTGGCTACGGCACAGTGTGAGTCATGCCATGGCAATGCGGTGATCGCTATGGCCAAGCAATTCCCAAACTTAAAGGGACAAAAATTAGCTTATCTTAATAAACAGCTCGTCGATTTTAAAACTGGTTTACGACTCGATCCTTTGATGCAATCACAAGTCAGCGCGTTAAGCTCTGAGCAATTACAAGATGTGGCGCTGTTTTATAGCCAGCAAGTTACACCGAACCTAAGTGCGAATTAGCGCGAGTATAGTGCGTTATTTGAATAAAACCGATATAGGGTGTAGTTGGGAATACGGGGTGATATTTTGTAGATTTGATTATGCAGTGGTTCGTTAACCTAGGCTACGTTGTAGTCGATAGAAGTAGTCATGCCATTCCGCTTGCGCCGTTGCGGCTTGTTCATCGTCAACCAATTCGAATTTAACTGTCTGCCCTGGGCGAGTTTGCGCGAGTTTCCACAGATCGGCTTCAATAATCACGGCGATTTGAGGATGATTGCTGGTGGTCTTAGCATCGGCAAGTAACACTAAAGGCTGCCCCGAAGCTGACACTTGAATGACTCCTGGCTTGACTGTATGTGATTGAATGGGAAATGGTTTTGCTAAGGTCAATATTTCCCCGTTGAGTATTGCACTTGCACGATTGCTTTCTGCCGAAAGTTGCCACTGTGTTTGCCAGAATATTTGCTGAGATTTCAACGAGAAGGCTTGGGTGTGCTTTGTTGCGAGTGCGCGAATATGCCCATTCCAACTTTTTTGAATTGCGCCAACTTGCCTTCTTAGTGGATGTGCGGAACCTAAGGTCAGGTTATCGCCAGCTTCTAATGCGCGACCATGAAATCCACCGATACCTGAGGTTAAATCAGTTGCAGCAGAATCCATCACTAACGGCACTCTAACGCCGCCATCAATCGCAACATAGGCACGCATGCCTTTATTTCCCCCTCTAAGACTGAGTTTTTGTCCTGCCTTAATGGAGTAGCGCCAGCCGCAAACTATGGGTTTATTGTCTATGCGGGCATCGAAATCGGCACCCGTTAAGGCAATCCAAGCATCACGTTTAAACAAAAAAATCGATTGGCCGAAGGTCAATTCCAGTACGGGTGTATTGTCTGGATTTGAGAGTAGGCGGTTTGCTAAACACAGTGCAGGTCTATCTAAGGCACCAGCTTGGGTTACGCCTAAATGTCGATATCCCATGCGTCCGATATCTTGAACTGTGGTTAGTGCACCCGCTTTTATTACCTCGATCATCAAATTTTCCGTTGTTAGCTCGCGAGTAGATTATTAATCACTTAAAGGGAGACAAAATACGTATCCCTTTATGAATGGTAGGCATATTGTCAGTTAAATGATGCTGGAATGTAAGTTTTTTGAGGTTTCAACTTGTAACCAAGATTGTCTTTGTAAAAGCAGTAATGGTGGGATAGAAGAAGTCCGAAATGAATTGAATATGTTACACTTAAGCTAAGTATTAGCCTGTCTACAATGCCTTAATACATGGCTTGAGCTGATCAAAATGGATTTATGATGGGCAATATTTAACTGACTTTTTAACAATTATTTATAATGACAGGTTGATGCTTCTTGATTAAATCACTTTTTAATAAACTCTTTAATATTCGCGATACGGCGACCGTTGAGAGACCCAAAAGTTTTTCAACGACGGACTTAGGTAAGTCGCTTGAACCTGCGCGAAAGCCTGCTAAACCTCTCGAAGACATTAGCGTGGTATCTGTCGATTTATCTGCACTCTTTTATAGTTTGTTATTTCCGACACGGGTTAAGGACACTGGCGGTGTAGCGAATAATCTTGAACGTCGGGTAATGGCTGAGATAGAGCAAGCCTTGGCATCGCCACAAGTCATCGCCGAAAAAGTGTTAAAGCTGCCGTCAAAGGTATTGGAGTTAGATCGTAAATTGGCCGACCCACAATTTGATATTAAGGATCTATTAGCGCTTATCGAGCGAGATCCTTTATTGAGTATTGAGGTGCTTAAGCTGTGTAATTCTCCCGCGTTTAAACGTAGCGATAGGGATATCACCAGTTTACAGCAGGCTTTGGTACAGCTTGGCCGCGAACAGTTGAGAAAATTTGTCACCACTTGTTTAGTGCGTGAAATGTTGGATATCAAACCAATCTATTTCCGTCGTTTTGGGGCAGAAATTTGGCGCCATTCGATGCAGGTTGCTTTTCTCGCCAGTGAGTTAAGCGATGAAGATCAAGATACGGCTTTTTTATTGGGCCTATTACACGATGTCGGCAAGTTGGCCATTTTTAAAATGCTCCTCGATGCATTTGTACAGGCAGAGCCGGGAGAACAGCCTAATTCTGGATTATTTAGACAAGTGATGACGACGAAATCGTTAACCTTGAGTTCATTGCTTGCTAAGCATTGGCAGTTACCCAATACCTTTGAAACAGAATTAGACAAGCTTGCCAGTGTGAACTCGCGCCCGCAAGCGGGGCTCGCCGCAGTGGTATGGCGGGCGAATGTGATTAGCGAGATTTCTATGCTGCATCAAGCAGGGCAATTGTCTCCTGAAATACTGACGAATTTACTGCAGCAAGTTAACTTAGATCAAACTCAATTTGATGGCTTACATCAAAAACTGCTGCAGTTCTGATTGGGCAATTTAATACGTTTGGTATGAGAAATCAGGACAATAAAAAACGCGCTATTGAGCGCGTTTTTTATAAAGCGATAATTTAAAAAACGTTAGTATCGTTATTGCAGTAGTGATATATCCGCTACGTGCAGGAACTGCTCGCGTAGATTATTCAACAATGCTAAACGATTGTTTTTCAAGGCTTCATCATCCGCCATAACCATTACATCTTCGAAGAACTGATCCACGCTTTCACGCAGGCCAGCTAACAAAGTTAAGGCCTGTTGGTAATCAGCATTGGCAAACAAAGGTGCCAACTGTGGTTGTAGTTCGTTCAATTTGGCCGCCAATGCTTGCTCTGCCGCTTCGGTCAACAAACTTGCATTGATCGTTGTCGGTAAAGCGCCTTCAACCTTAGCCAGAATGTTAGATACACGTTTATTCGCTGCTGCAAGTGCGCCAGAAGCTTCTAAGCTTCTAAAGTGTGATACCGCATTGATACGACTATCAAAATCAGCTGGGCGTGTTGGGCGACGTGCTAGCACTGCTAAGATCACATCAACACCAATACCTTTATCTTGATACCAAGCGCGGAAGCGTGCCATTAAGAACTCTAACACTTCGTCGCTTGCATTGGCGTTGCTTAAGTTAGTACCGTGGAGCTCCTGAGCTTTAGCTATCAGTGTTACTAAGTCCAGTGGCAGTTTATTCTCAACGATAATACGCAGCACACCGATGGCGGCACGGCGTAGGGCAAAGGGATCGGCAGCGCCTTTGGGTGCTTGGCCAATACCAAAGATACCGACTAAAGTATCGAGCTTATCTGCTAATGCGACTGCGCAAGATACGCCAGCACTAGGCACTGTATCGCCAGAGAACTTAGGCTTGTATTGCTCTTCCATTGCAACCGCAACCGCTTCGGTTTCACCATCAAGGCGGGCGTAGTGCATGCCCATAGTGCCTTGAGTGTCGGTAAACTCCATCACCATATTGGTCATCAAATCGGTTTTAGATAACAAACCTGCACGGGCTGCATCAACCGTATTTGCGCCAGTTTGCTCGGCAATAAAGGCGGCTAGGGCAGAAATACGATTCACTTTGTCTTTTAAGGTGCCGAGCTGTTGTTGGAACAGGACGGTTTCTAGGCTAGGTAAACGCGATTCCAGCGTGTGTTTTTTATCGGTATTAAAAAAGAACTCGGCGTCGGCAAGACGTGGGCGAACGACTTTCTCGTTACCTGAGATAATTTGCGCGGGATCTTTAGATTCGATATTGGCCACAAAGATAAAGTTTGGCAGTAACTTGCCTGCATCATCAAAGACTGGGAAGTATTTTTGGTCGCCTTTCATGGTATAGACCAAAGCTTCAGACGGTACACTTAAGAATTTTTCTTCGAAGCTAGCGGTCAATACCACAGGCCATTCAACCAAAGAGGTGACCTCTTCAAGCAGGCTATCTTCGATATCGGCTGTGCCACCAATCTTAGCGGCGGCTTTTTCGGCATCGGCTTTGATTAATGCTTTACGGCTTTCGTAATCGGCGATGACTTTGCCTTTTTCTTTTAGGTCGGCAAGGTAGTGATCAGCGTGTGCTAATTCAAACTGCTTGAGCCCCATAAAGCGGTGACCGCGAACAGTGCGTGCCGATTTGATACCCAGCAATTCACCTTCAATCAACTCACTGCCTAGCAACATAGTCGCGGTGTGAACAGGGCGAATAAATTGGGTTTTATTATTGCCCCAACGCATTGGCTTAGGAATGGGCAATTTATCGAGTGCACGTTGAGCCATGGCAGCGATCAAACTTTTGGTTTCGACGCCTTCAACTTTGGCGTTATGGACTAACCATTCGCCTTTATCTGTAACTAAACGTTCGGCTTGTTCAACAGTAATACCATTACCACGTGCCCAACCTTCGGCGGCTTTAGTCGGTTTGCCTTCTGCATCGAATGCTGAACTCACTGCTGGGCCGCGTTTTTCAACGACTTTGTCAGCTTGTGCAAGGGCAAGTTCAGTGACGTTAATTGCCAGACGACGTGGCGCTGCGTACCAAACGGCTGAGCTGAACGCTAAATCGGCTTTGGTGAGTTCTTCAGTAAAGTTAGCTAAAAAGGATTCAGCCAGTTTACGCAGTGACTTAGGTGGTAATTCTTCCGTGCCTAACTCTATGAGTAAGTTTTCAAAATTCATGTTTTTACCTCTACTTACACATTGGGAAGCCAAGCGCTTCGCGTGCCTGATAATAAGATTCAGCGACCGCTTTCGCCATAGTACGAACGCGTAAGATGTAGCGTTGGCGCTCGGTAACTGAAATGGCATGGCGGGCATCGAGCAGGTTGAAGGCGTGTGAGGCTTTCATCACTTGCTCGTAGGCGGGCAGAGGTAAAGGTTTTTCGAGCGACAATAAATGCTGACACATTTTTTCGCACTGATCGAACAGGGTGAACATAAAGTCCACATCGGCGTGCTCGAAGTTATAGGTCGATTGCTCGACTTCGTTTTGATGGAACACATCGCCATAGGTGATTCGGCCCAGTGGACCATCGGTCCATACGAGATCATAAACGCTATCAACGCCTTGGATATACATGGCCAGACGCTCTAGGCCATAGGTGATTTCACCTGTGACTGGGCTGCATTCGATACCGCCGACCTGTTGGAAGTAAGTAAACTGAGTCACTTCCATACCGTTAAGCCAGACTTCCCAGCCTAAGCCCCAAGCACCTAATGTTGGTGATTCCCAGTTATCTTCTACAAAGCGGATATCGTGGATTTGAGTATCAATACCCAGTGCTTGCAGTGAGCCTAAATATAGCTCTTGAATATTGTCAGGTGAAGGCTTCAACACGACTTGGAACTGGTAGTAGTGCTGCAGACGGTTAGGGTTTTCACCGTAACGACCGTCCGTAGGGCGGCGCGATGGCTGCACATAGGCACTGCTCATAGGTTCTGGCCCTAAAGAACGTAGGAAAGTTTGTGGGTGGAATGTACCAGCGCCGACTTCCATATCTAGAGGTTGAACGATTGCACAGCCTTGCTGTGCCCAATATTCCTGCAGGGTGAGAATGAAACCCTGAAATGTTTTTACGTCGTGTTTTGTCGTCATGTCTACTTGTCTACTGCCGTCAGCCTGAATAGAAAATGGGTTCGATTATACCTTGTAGATATCTGCTTATGTAGGTTATTTTTTACCTTCTTAATTAAAACGATAAGGTTATATGTCATGGAAGAGATCCGCTGTGGCTGGGTAAGTGATGATCCCTTGTATCGTGAGTATCACGACAACGTGTGGGGGCGACCTGTTTATGATCCAAAGGAGCTGTTTGCTAAGTTGTGTTTAGATGGTCAACAGGCCGGATTATCTTGGATAACTATCCTGAAGAAGCAACAAAACTATGAACAGGCCTTTGCTAATTTTGAACCTGAGATTATTGCGACTTTCGATGAGGCGAAAGTAGAGGAGCTCATGTTGAATTCCGGTATAGTGCGCAATCGCTTGAAGGTGAACTCTATCATCAAGAATGCTAAAGGTTATTTAGCCTATACTGCCGACGGGAAGGATTTCTCTGCATTTTTATGGAGCTTTGTGGGCGGAAAACCCATAGCTAATCAGATTACGGCAATGTCGCAGGTTCCTGCACAAACACCAGAATCTGAAGCCATGTCAAAAGCGTTGAAGAAACTCGGATTCAATTTTGTCGGCCCAACCATTTGTTATGCCTTTATGCAGGCGGTGGGTATGGTGAACGATCACCTTGTCGAGTGTATTTCC
Organism: Shewanella sp. SW32; assembly: GCF_025653365.1. Lineage (NCBI taxonomy): Bacteria > Pseudomonadati > Pseudomonadota > Gammaproteobacteria > Alteromonadales > Shewanellaceae > Shewanella > Shewanella sp. SW32. The sequence continues at coordinate 9,449 of NZ_JAKKSJ010000026.1, forward strand.
TATCAGGCCTGTGTCGATTCTTGTGCCGGACTGCATAACCACGAGTAACATTAATCGTAGAGCTTGCCTATGTTGAAGTAGGGGTTGGGACTTGTCGTGGTATTAGAAGCCTAGCGATAAAAAAGCATGTTCCACGTGGAACATGCTTTTTGTTATTCGCAGGAGTTAGTCATCCCTCTTATAAAGTCTAAATGGCCTTATAGAAAAGCGACAATTTCATTTTGCCTTGAGGTCGAACTTAGATTTTCTCAAAGAAAAACGGCTTACGCTGTGCTTTATCCCCATTAAGTTCATTCATAGTATCTGCATCAAATAACTTACCATTGACCATAGTATGAGTGACTCTGTCGGTGACTCGAATGTCGGCTAATGGATCACCATCAATAACGATCAAGTCTGCGAGCTTACCTTCTTTGATAGAACCGAGTTGCTGCTCCATGCCAAAGGTCGTTGCTGGATTAATGGTGGCCGTTTTCAACACTTCCATATTGCTCATGCCGCCTTGGGCAAACATCCACATTTCCCAATGTGCCGCTAAACCTTCACGCTGACCGTGGGCGCCAATATTTGGGTGAACCCCTAACTTATTGAGCTCGTTAGCAACCTTAGCAACATTGAAATGATTGTAGTGGCTCTCTGGAGCATGGGGGCGTCGCATTGATCTTGCTTGCAAAATATCGGCTGGCACATACATGGATAGGCGTGGATGGGCCCACACATCGGTTTTATCATACCAGTAGTTTTCACCAGAAATACCACCATAGGCGACCACTAAGGTTGGCGTGTAACCAACTTGAGTCTGGCTCCAAAACTGTTTGATATCGTTATAGATTGAACCAACGGGGAGGGAGTGCTCAATCGTAGTATGTCCATCGGCGACCATGCTTAAATTATGTTGCAGCAAGCTGCCACCTTCAGGCACGACCATCATTTCGAGTTCACGTGCGGCTGCGATAACTTGCTGCCTCTGATTGCGGCGCGGTTGGTTATAGCTTTTTACGCTAAACGCCCCGACTTTTTTCAGGCGTTCAAGATGAAATTTGGCATCATCCAGTGAGTCTATGTGCGATGTGTAGCCAGGCGCATTGGCACCATAAAGTATGGTGCCGGTGGAGAATATTCGTGGGCCAACAATATTGCCTGCTTTTTGTTGCTCAGATGCGGCAAAGATTTCTGTGGTGTCATTCGAGGGATCGTGAATCGTGGTGACACCCAAGGATAAGCCTGAATACAGCGCCCAGTTCTGTTGTGGCACGATTTCATCATCCGCTTGCGGTCCATGGGCGTGGGCATCGAATAGTCCTGGCATAATGGATTTGCCTTTGATGTCGATGATCTGCGCATCCTTAGGAATCGCAACATTGGCATCGCCTACGGCGACAATATGATTGTCTTTTACTATGACCACACCATTATAAATCACTTGGTCATTTTCCATCGTAATCACTTTGCCACCGACGAAGGCGATTGTTCCACGTGGAACATCGGCCTTTTCGGTAAAGCCTAAATCGATAATGCTTGGTTGTGCCTTTTCATCTTTTTTGTCGCGATATTGAGTGTCAACCTTGGCTTGGTACAACTCGGGGCCAAGAGTCCAATATAGTTGGTCGCTTTTACTGTTCCAACTGATACTTTCACCCGCACGGGCACTCAATTGGCTTACGGGTAGATTGCTGGCATTGGGGCCAATCTCAACTGTCTCGCCGTGTTTAGCAAAAGGTGTTACCCAAACTTTAAAGCGTTCAGCAAAGGCGAGTTGCTCACCATCGGGTGAAACCCTAAATTCAGTTACATGTTTGCTGCTGTAATGAACCCGCTTATCGAAGCCGTCTAAGTTGATCGATGATAATTGCGGCGTTTCATCTTCGCTGCTATTCATAAAAAAGACGCGATCGGCATTGGCACCGAATTGAGCTTGATAGCCATCGGTACTGATCTTGCTATTTTGTTTACCTTTAATATCGACTTTATATAGCCCGGGCTCCTGCGACCAAGTTTTTGGTGTGAGGTTACCGCCTTGAGTTTTACGATACACTACGAGTTCACCATTGGGTGAAAAGGTGGGTTCGACATACTTTCCTGGCTCAGATGTTAGTTGCTTAGGTTTGCCACCTTTTGCGCTAATCACTTGTACTGTGCCTTGGTCTTGGTCATTCCAAGTGGTAAAAACAATATTTTTACCATCGCGCGACCATTGGGGATAAAGTTCTGTAATATTTTTGTCTAGATCAGTCAAGCGTGACATTCTGCCATCGTGTAAGGATTTTAACCAAATTTTCCCCAGTGCTTCGAAGGCGACTTTGCTACCATCCGGTGAGACTTGCGCCATACGTAGCATTTTGACATCGAAAACATCTTTATCGATATCTTGCTTAAAGTGCACTGAGGGTTGTACTGCTAACTCAGTTTTTACACTAAAGGGGATATCTGTGAGTGTTTTATTGGCAACATTCAGACGATTAATTTTTCCCTTAGCCCAGAAGAAAATATCCTTGTTATCTTGTGTCCATGCCATTGTTGGATAGACGCCATGAATGGCCCAAGTCTCCTGCATATCACGGTCAAGTTCGCCAAACAGCTTAGTTGTTTCTCCCGACTTAAGGTCGAGTAGGTAGAGTGATGACTGGAAATCATCGCGCTTAATATAGGCGAGCTTAGTGCCGTCTGGGCTCGGCGTTGGCCGAATCGCGCCACCCGTGCCTTCGATTAATACTTCAATCTCACCAGTTTGAGTATCGTAGCGTTTGATTTTGTAGATACCGTTGACCGAATCCTTTGAGTAATGGAAGGTTTTACCCGGTGTGTCATCCTGACTAAAGTAGATATAGCGACCATCGGGAGAATACGCGGGTTCACCTAAATCTTTCTCATCATTAGGACGTTCGGTTAGTTTGACGCCTTCACCACCCGCAACGTGGTATAGCCACACTTCGCCCGCACCCAAACTACGGCTGGCGGTAAAATGCTTACGGGCAACCAAATACTGGGAGTCTGGGCTCCAAGCTGGACTGTTTAGTAGCCTGAAGGTTTCTTGGGTGACTGTTCTTGGGTTTTTGCCATCGGCATCCATAATCCAAATGTTATCACCACCATCACCATCGGACGTAAAAGCAATGTGCTTGCCATCGGGGCTATAGACGGGCTGCATCTGCCAAGCTATGCCTTGGGCTAATGGCTTAGCTTCACCGCCTGTTACTGGAATTTGGTAGATGTCACCGAGTAAGTCGAAGACGATATGCTTACCATCTGGACTGACGCTCAAGTTCATCCAAGTGCCTTCATTAACATCAACTTTGACTTGCACTAAGGGAGCATTCGTTGGAGCGTTAACATTCCAAGTCGATTCTTTCGTTTCTGTGGCGCTAACTGCGAGAGTATTCATCCCAAGAGTGAGGGCAATATAAAGCGGGGTAAGTTTAGAGTTCAACATGTCACTTCCTGTTATCGTTCTTATGTGGGCTACATGATCGGTATTAATCACAAGATAAAGTTTTGTTAATACTTGGTGTAGTTATCGCATAAATAGATAGGAAGGAAAACGTAAATACTGTTTCAATTGATGTTCGAGCTAGAAAGCTGATATTTATATTAGGATTGGGACAACAGAAATAGAACCAAGTTATTTGGTTCTATTTATAGAGGAGTATGGAGAACTAGCTGAGATAGGCTGATTGGATTAGCTAGGAAAGAAAATTGCTATCTCATCACCTAGGTGGATCATGGCATCATTTAATACCCTGCATGTTACACCTCCTCGCCAATCTGGGGTGAGTGCGGCTTCTAAACCAACATGTGCAATTTCCATTTTTTTACAAGGATCGGTCTCACCTGTAATTTCAAGTAGTAACTCACCAATTTGTAAATGTTTACCAACATCTGCACTGCTAAATACTAGACCATCAACGAGCAGATTTGCTCTGCGAGTCGTCCAAGGCAATTCTGCCTCGATAGCACGACAGGCTTGTTGCCATTGTAGTTTGGAAAGCACAGTGACTTGGCGTTTGCCAGGACGACCAAATACATCTTTCTCTACACCATTTAACTGGGTGACATTGGCACAGAGAACCTCATTCATTGGGCCGCGCTTTACAGTTTTATAGGCAATTGCCAGCAGTTTTGGCATAGTTCCTCACATCCTTTTTTAATGATTAAGTCGCTAAAACGATACGACTTAAAGTCCTTTTTTGATCAAATATTGGTATGGCGTCTGAGCCGTTTCGCTGGCGATAAGGGTGTGATCCATAAACTCACAGAAGCTTGGAATATCGCGTGTCGTTGCAGGGTCATCGGCAATGATCAGCAGTGTCTCGCCTGCAGCCATTTGTCTTACCGTTTTACGCACCATCATTACAGGTTCTGGGCAACGTAAGCCTATTGCATCGAGCCTATGCTGTGCGGTTGAGAAAGCGTCGTTCATATTACCTCTACTGAACGGTTAAGCAGAATTAGCTAATGTTACTCCAGCCCCCATGATAAACCAAGTTGGTGGTCTCAATTTGTGATGTGGTTTGATTGGTGTGCTTTTTGTCGTTACCAAAGCTAGAGATAAAATGTTCCACGTGGAACAAACTTATGGCTTATGATAATTAACATTACTCAACGGCTTTATCAGCAGCGCTTTGAGATTGAGAGATTGGATGGATAACAGCTGTACTATTCTCTGGTGCTAAATCATTTGCAGCTACCATAGTTTGTTGCTGCAATTTGGACGCCCGTTTGTAGCTATACATTTTTTGATCGGCTTTATGAATTAAGCTATTGGCTTCTTCATATTCATAGGGGCCAGTATCTGTAATGCCAAAACTTAAGGAAATATTGTTTAGACTGAGTTTTATTTTTTGATTAAACCGAGTGATGAAATTCTCTCGAGCTTGTTCCTCACGACAATTAGGCATGATGATACAGAACTCATCTCCACCATATCGAAAACAATGATCTTCAGCACGAGTGGTTTCTTTAATCGCTTTTGCGACAGCACAAAGTACTTCATCACCTGATCTATGGCCTTGAGTGTCATTAAATAATTTAAAATCATCTACATCTAAGTAGATGACACACACTGGCTCGGCGCGTCTTTGGGCAGCTCTGAGTATGCGAGTTGCGGTTTCTTGTAAGTGTCTTACGTTGAGCAAACCTGTTAAGGGATCGGTTTGCGAGAGTTCTTCTAACTGCTGGGTCCGCTCTTTGACTTTGCTTTCCATGCTTTGGGCATATTTCTCAGCCTTATCTTTAGCGTTCTCAATCTCGGAGACTAAGCTGCGAATATAAGTATCGAATACTAGTGTGACATCAAACAGCACGAGTTTATCAATTGCGGCTCGAATACGTTCGGCTTGACGTACATCTTGTACTGAGCCGTTGATCACTGCATAGATCAACTCCTTGAGTGTGTGCACCGCAGACAGGTAAAGTTTGGGCTCAACACCAATGCGTTTATGGACTAACCCAATCCGCAGGCGATTGTTTACGTACTCAAGATCATAAACACCATTAAATAAATCAAGCACATATCTTCTCTGTGCGGTACGTAGGCGGGCAAGGGTGTCTGAGTCTCCAATCAAGAGCGCAATTTCTGACACACTGGTTTGTAAGCCGTAAAAGTCGTCGACGATTTTATCTATGTTTTCTTCAATGATGGGCTTAAAGGATTGCAGGGCCTTTACGTCCGCCCCTGTAAAAGAGAAGAGCGCCTTACGAGACTCGATCTCCAGCTCAGTGATCCGCATTTGTTCGAAAAGGGTCTGTTCCGTTTGTAGCATCTGGCATTCCTCTGGTAAAACAACGAATTGCATCCTTGCACTACACTGCCTAGATTTGGCTGATGATTGCTGCCACTTGTCGTCCACAATAGCCAGTAATGCCCTTGTAGTTAAGTCGATAACGGACTGATTTTCAAATGAACAGCAGAAGAAATGAGAAATATTAATATTTACGATGGCAGAATATTTGGCATAAAAAAGCCGGAACAAGTTCCGGCTTTGATTATTTGAGTAACGAATTAAACGCGTTCGAACACGGTTGCGATACCTTGGCCTAAACCAATACACATGGTCGCTAAACCTAAGGTCGCGTCTTTGTCTTCCATCAAGTTGATCAGCGTCGTAGAGATACGCGCACCTGAACAACCCAGTGGGTGACCTAGTGCAATCGCGCCGCCGTTGAGGTTGATTTTGTCGTCAACCACATCCGCTAAACCTAAATCTTTCACACAAGGTAAAGACTGAGCTGCAAACGCTTCGTTCAGTTCAATCACATCTAAATCGGCAACTGTGATACCGGCACGAGCCAGCGCTTTTTGCGTGGCAGGAACAGGGCCGTAACCCATGATAGCCGCGTCACAACCCGCAACCGCCATAGAGCGAATACGTGCACGAATTGGTAAGCCAAGTGCGCGCGCTTTAGATTCTTCCATGATCAGCATGGCTGAAGCGCCATCAGACAGTGCAGAAGAAGTACCTGCAGTCACAGTGCCGTTGACTGGATCAAATACCGGACGCAGTGCTGCTAGAGATTCCATTGTGGTTTCTGGGCGGATCACTTCGTCTTGCAGGACTTTAATTAAGGCACCGTTAGCATCGTGACCTTCAATGCCATAGATTTCCTTGGCAAAACGGCCTTCAACTGTGGCTGCATAAGCGCGTTGATGAGAACGTACCGCAAAAGCATCTTGCTGCTCACGGGTAATACCGTGCAGTTTACCTAGCATTTCAGCAGTTAACCCCATCATGCCAGAGGCTTTTGCCACGTTATTAGCAAGACCAGGGTGGAAGTCGACACCATGGCTCATAGGCACATGGCCCATGTGTTCTACGCCACCAATAATAAAGGTGTCGCCCATGCCAGTCATAATCGCACGCGCCGCTTGATGGATAGCATCCATTGACGAACCACATAGGCGGTTAACCGTCACAGCGCCAGCTGTCTTTGGAATGCCGGCTAATAGTGAAGCATTACGGGCAATGTTGAAGCCTTGCTCTAGGGTTTGTTGCACACAACCCCAAATCACGTCTTCAATCAGGTTTGGGTCGAGTTGCGGATTACGCAGCAACAGACCTTTCATCAATTCGGCAGACAGAGTTTCTGCACGTACATTACGAAATACGCCAGCCTTTGAGCGGCCCATCGGAGTACGAATGCAGTCTACGATAACAGCTTGTTTCATGATTAAATTCCTTTCCCGCTAATTAGGCTTGGTAGTAGCTACCGTTATTGGCTGCTAATGTACGCATTGCATCTGTGACTTGATACAGACCGCCCAAGTGAGCATATTTGTCTGCTAAGGCTACAAAGTTTGCGACACCCATGGTATCCAAATAACGGAACACGCCGCCTCTGAACGGCGGGAAACCTAAGCCATAAACTAGGCCCATATCCGCTTCGGCTGGTGATGCGACAATACCTTCTTCTAAACAGCGCACGGTTTCGATGATCATAGGGATCATAGTACGGGCAATAATGTCATCGGCTTCAAAGACTTTTAATTCGCCAAAAGCAGCTTTCAATAGGCTGTAGCTCGTAGGATCGACATCTTTCTTCGGTTTACCACGGCTATCGACTGAATAGACATAGAAACCTTTGCCATTTTTCTGGCCAAGACGTTTGTTCTCAAACATCACATCAATCGCATCAGTGCCTGATTTACCCATTCGATCAGGGAAACCTTCAGCCATAACGGCTTGGGCGTGATGACCTGTGTCTAAACCCACTACGTCGAGCAGGTAAGCAGGGCCCATTGGCCAACCGAATTGTTTTTCCATTACTTTGTCGATTGCAGCAAAGTCGCCACCTTCGGCAAGTAAGCCGTTAAAGCCTGCAAAGTAAGGGAAGAGTACGCGGTTAACGAAGAAGCCTGGGCAATCGTTTACCACGATTGGGGTTTTGCCCATTTTGCTGGCGTAAGCCACAACAGAGGCGATGGTTTCTTCAGAGCTGTGCTCACCACGGATAACTTCGACCAACGGCATTTTGTGCACTGGGTTGAAGAAATGCATACCGCAGAAACGCTCAGGTTTCTTCATGCTCTTAGCGAGCAAGTTGATTGAAATCGTTGAGGTGTTTGACGCGATAATCGCATCTTCACTCACATAACCTTCAACTTCGGCTAAAACCTGTGCTTTAATTTTTGGATGTTCAACAACGGCTTCAACGACGACATCACTGTGTTTGAGCGCAGCATAATCTAATGAAGGCGTGATGTTGTTCAGCACTTTGGCCATTTTTTCTGGCGTTGAACGACCACGAGCAACTTGGGCAGACAGCAGTTTGGCGGCTTCATTGAGGCCTAAATCTAATGCTGGCTGGGCAATGTCTTTCATGACAATCGGTGTGCCTTTGCTAGCGCTTTGGTAGGCGATACCGCCGCCCATAATGCCAGCACCTAATACAGCAGCGTTTTTCACTTCTTTGGCTAATTTACCCGCTTTTTTCGCTTTGCCTTTAACGAATTGATCATTAAGGAAGATACCGATAAGCGCTTTAGCAACGTCAGTTTTAGCCAGTTTGATAAAGGCTTGATGCTCGATTTGCAGTGCTTCGGTGCGGCCTTTAGTTGATGCTTGCTCAATTACGCTTACTGCGGCCATTGGTGCAGGGTAGTGTTTACCCGCAACCGCAAACACCATGCCTTTGGCTGTGGTGAATGACATCATAGCTTCAAGTTTTGGCAGTGTTAGTGCAGACAGCTTGCGGTTACGACGCGCTTGCCAATCCAACTTTTCAGCAACAGCATCTTTGAGCATTTGAATCGCAGCCGCTTCTAATGCTTCTGGCGCAACCACAGCATCCACAGCACCGACTTTCAGTGCATCTTCAGCGCGTTGGTCGTTACCTGTGGTGATCCATTCAAGTGCGTTATCTGCACCAATCACACGTGGCAGACGAACTGTGCCGCCAAAGCCTGGGATGATGCCGAGTTTAGTTTCAGGTAAACCGATTTTGGCTGTGGTATCTGCGATACGAAAATCCGTTGCCAGAATGGTTTCACAGCCGCCACCTAAGGCAAAGCCTTTGATTGCAGATGCGGTTGGGAAAGGTAAGTCTTCGAGTTTGTTGAATACAGCGTTGGCTTGTTCAACCCAAGAGAGCAGTACGGCGTCATCTTGTGCAAATAGGCCTAAAAATTCGGTAATGTCGGCACCCACAATAAAGGTATCTTTACTGGAGGTCAGCACTAACGCTTTGATATTGGAATTTTGCTTGATGCTGTCTAATGCGGCATCGAGCGAAGCGAGGGTTTCTCTGTCGAATTTGTTCACCGAACCGGGTGCGTTAAAGCACAGCTTGGCAATATTATCCTCGAGTAACTCAACTTGAATTGTAGGACTTTGGTAGATCATTGCTTGCTTCCTTTTGGCTTAAAAGTGATACCCACCATTATGTGTTGGTGCTAGTACGACTCTCTATCTCACAGCAGCTTCGGCCATCATTTGACCAGTTGTGTGCCAGTGTGCTTCGAAATTCGATAAATTACAACACCCAATTTAAACGACTGTTTAATTTCTTGTCGGCTAGAGTGATTTTTCACCTTTGTGATACACTGCACAGAGTGTAGAACACCTAGAATGCGTTAAATCACTTTGCAGATAAATAGGTCTTTGTGGCTGTTTTCCTTAGACGTTTAAACGCTGTAGCCATGCTAGGGTTGAATAGAATTATTAAAAATAATCATGATGTTATCGCTTTAATGTTCTTTATTTAGCAGCCATGTATTTTAGATTGAGTGACAGTTTAACGTTTTGATTGAATCTGTTGTTCATGATCAGATTAAGATTATGTGGGCAAATTTGGCTCATAATATTAACTTTTATTCATTGCAGGAGATGACAAATGGATCAGTTGGCTCATCACTATCGTGCCCATATTGCCGAGTTAAACCGCCGAGTCGCAGAGATTTTGTCTCGAGAAGCCTTGTCTGGTTTAGTGATCCATTCGGGTCAGCCGCATCGGATGTTTTTGGATGATATCAATTATCCCTTTAAAGCAAACCCGCACTTCAAGGCATGGTTGCCTGTGTTGGATAATCCGAATTGCTGGTTAGTCGTCAATGGTCGCGATAAGCCGCAGCTGATTTTTTATCGTCCTGTGGATTTTTGGCACAAAGTATCCGATGTGCCGGATATGTTCTGGACCGAGCATTTTGATATTAAGCTGTTAACTAAGGCCGATAAGGTCGCTGAGCTGTTACCTAAAGACACAGTTAATTGGGCTTATTTGGGTGAGCATTTAGATGTAGCCGAAGTGCTGGGTTTTACCAGTCGCAATCCCGATGCTGTGATGAGCTATTTGCATTACCACAGAACCACTAAAACTGAATATGAGCTGGAATGTATGCGCCGCGCCAACCAAATTGCGGTGCAGGGACATTTGGCGGCTAAAAATGCGTTTTATAACGGTGCGAGTGAGTTCGAGATCCAACAGCATTATTTATCTGCCGTGGGCCAGAGCGAAAATGAAGTGCCCTACGGCAATATTATCGCTCTTAATCAAAATGCGGCGATTTTGCATTACACCGGGCTCGAGCATCAAAGCCCTGCGAAACTTTTGTCTTTTCTTATCGATGCGGGGGCGAGCTACTTTGGTTATGCGTCTGATATCACTAGAACCTATGCATTCGAGAAGAATCGTTTCGATGAGTTGATCGCTGCGATGAATAAGACGCAGCTTGAGCTTATCGACATGATGCGTCCCGGCGTGCGTTATCCTGATTTACACTTAGCGACTCACGCTAAAGTCGCGCAAATGCTATTGGATTTTGATTTAGCCATGGGGGATGCCCAAGGTTTGGTTGATCAAGGCATAACCAGTGCTTTCTTCCCCCATGGTTTAGGCCACATGTTAGGTTTACAAGTGCATGATGTGGGTGGCTTCTCCCACGATGAGCGCGGTACACATATCGCGGCCCCCGAGGCCCATCCATTCCTACGTTGCACCCGCATTTTAGCGCCAAACCAAGTGCTGACTATGGAACCTGGGCTATACATCATAGATACTTTGCTCAATGAGCTTAAACAAGATAGTCGTGGCCAGCAGATCAACTGGCAAACCGTTGATGAGTTAAGGCCTTTTGGCGGTATTCGTATCGAAGATAACGTCATAGTGCATCAAGATAGAAACGAGAACATGACCCGTGAGCTCGGCTTAGCCGATTGATGTTTGAAAATAGATTAGGGCGAATTCGTGCTCGAAAGTTATAACGTTCCCTGTGATGAAATCGTCATTGAAGAAGAGATAAAGCATAGTCGCTTTATCTCTTTTCTCTTTCATTGCGATAGTGTCGATAAATTAAAGTTAGTACTTACTGACATAAAGCGTGACTATCCCGGTGCAAGTCACTATTGCTCAGCTTTTGTTGCTGGCGCACCGGATGATAGCGTCTTAATTGGTTCGAGTGATGACGGTGAGCCCGCGGGTAGTGCAGGTCGCCCTATGTTAGCTGTGTTGCAAGGGGCACATATTGGCGAAGTTGGCGCCGTTGTCGTGCGTTATTATGGCGGTACTAAGCTAGGCGTAGGTGGACTCGTTCGGGCTTATACGTCGGGCTTAAGGCAAGGCTTGATTCAATTACCGACGCAACTCAAACAGTTACGGTATCCCGCCAAGTTGCATTGTGATTATGCGCAGCTGCGCGATGTCGAGCATCTATTACAGCAAGTGGATGCCGTGATCATCGATAAGCAATTTGCCGCAGCGGTCGATATTGTGTTTGAGATAGGGCGAGAGCAACAGGCATGGCTTTGTGAGTCACTGGCGACACTGAGTCAAGGAAGTTTGAGGCCCGAGTTTGAGCTGTGATGCCTGCGTAAATTATGCCAAAATAGCCCAAATGCTGAAAATACCTTTACAGCCAATGGAATAATTGAACTCGCGTAATGCAATATAAAACCATAATTAGAATCATAGGCCTGCTGATTGGTTTATTTTCAATCACTATGCTGCCACCAGCACTGATCGCTGTTTGGTATAACGATGGCGGCGGCACGGCGTTTATGCAGGCATTTTTTGTTAGCCTATTTATTGGTTTTTGGCTCTGGTATCCGAACCGCCACTGCAAAGAAGAATTGCGTACTCGAGAGGGCTTCCTGATTGTCGTGCTGTTCTGGACTGTACTGGGTTCTATTGGTGCCTTGCCGTTTATTTTTTCGAGTCAGCCAGACTTAAGCTGGACAGACAGCTTCTTTGAATCTTTTTCTGCGTTAACCACCACCGGAGCCACTGTCATTGTCGGGCTCGATTTCCTACCTAAGGCCATTTTGTTTTACCGCCATATGCTGCAATGGCTTGGCGGCATGGGGATTATTGTGCTCGCAGTGGCTATTTTACCTGTGCTCGGTGTGGGAGGAATGCAGCTTTATCGCGCAGAAATTCCGGGGCCAGTGAAAGACAGTAAGATGACCCCGCGGATAGCCGAAACCGCTAAAGCACTGTGGTATATCTATTTACTGCTAACGATTTCCTGCGCGACGGCTTATTGGTGGGCGGGCATGAGTATTTTTGACGCCATTTGTCATTCATTTTCGACCATAGCCATCGGAGGTTTTTCGACCCATGATGCCAGTATGGGCTATTTCGATAGTCCTACTATTAATCTTATTTGTGTGTTCTTTTTAATTGTTTCTGCGGTTAACTTTAGCGTGCATTTTGCGGCATTCTCACGACGTGGGATTAACGTTAGAGTCTATTTTAAAGATGCTGAATTTAAGATGCTGGTGGCGATTCAACTTATTCTCACAGCGATTTGTTTCTTCACGCTTTATCGTTCTGGTATTTATGATTCGCCAGAAGAAACCTTAGATCATGCTTTATTTCAGGCTGTCTCAGTTGCCACTACGGCTGGATTTGGCACTGATAGCTTCCATCTGTGGCCATTATTTTTACCCATACTATTAATGTTTTCGAGTTTTATCGGTGGCTGTGGTGGCTCAACTGCGGGTGGGATTAAGGTCATTCGAGTAATTTTACTGCTGTTACAGGGTTCCCGTGAATTGAAACGACTCGTTCACCCTAAGGCAATGTTTTCGATTAGGATTGGCTCTAAAGCCTTACCCGACCGCGTGGTTGATGCTGTTTGGGGATTCTTTTCTGCCTATGCGCTGGTGTTTGTGATTTGTATGCTTGCACTCATGGCGATGGGATTAGATGATATTACGGCTTTTAGTGCCACGGCGGCATGCTTAAACAACTTAGGCCCAGGTTTAGGTGAGGTAGCGAGCAATTATGCCAGTATTGGTGATGGAGCCAAGTGGGTATTGGTCGTGGCTATGCTGTTTGGTCGCCTCGAAGTATTTACCTTACTGATTTTGTTTACGCCAACTTTTTGGAAGAATTAATCATGCAGACGTTAATAATCTATTCGACGATAGATGGCCAAACATTGGCAATTTGCCAAAAAATGAAGACGATTGCTGAACAGGCGGGAGAGCAGGTTTCGCTCGTCACATTAGAGCAGGCGGAAGCGTTGAGCTTAGTGGATTTTGATAAAGTGCTGATTGGTGCCAGTATTCGTTATGGTAAGCATAGACCAGAGCTTTATCAGTATGTGAATCGCCACCATGCAGTGCTAGATACTAAGATTAATGGTTTTTTTACCGTTAACGTAGTGGCACGCAAACCCTTAAAAAATACGCCTGAAACCAATCCTTATATGCAAAAGTTTCTCAAGCTTTCACTGTGGCAACCCCAGCTGTTAGAAGTGTTTGCGGGCAAGATTGATTACCCTAAATACGCTTTCTTCGACCGGACCATGATACGTTTTATCATGTGGTTGACTAAAGGGCCAACGGATATCACTGGCACTTTTGAGTTTACCGATTGGGCAAAAGTCGATGCCTTCGGTCACCGTTTTAGCCAACATTAAAAACCATTAAGCCCTAATCACTTGCAAGAGGTTAGGGCTTAAATTTAGGCTAATTTTGCAGTGTTAGGCTGCGCAGTAGCGGCTATGCAGAATCGAAATCACTTGGGTGACTTGCTCGTTCTTGAGTTTATAGTAAACAATCTGCGAGCTCTTACGGGTATCCACGAGATCTTCTGCGCGTAATACGGCTAAATGCTGGGATAGGGCCGACTGGCTTAATGGCACTGTGGCGTTGAGCTCGGTTACGCTCAACTCTTTGTCTAGTAATAGACATAAAATCATTAGGCGATAAGGGTTCGCTATGGCCTTGAGCCATTTAGCCGCACTTTCCGCATTAGTTACCATTGCATCTACATCTACATCTATATCATTTTGCATAAGGTCACTCACTTTATCGCTTTTGATTAGATAATTCTAATTGAACACATGTGTTTACGCAATCATACTGCTCGGCAATGCAGATCTCAATTTTTGCATCTCAGAATATGAGATACGACTGATTTGTGATCCTATCAGAGGTTTATTTAACGTAACCTTGCCACAATGGTGGTATTACTCAGTGGATCGGAAATTGCCTATGACACGCGTCCTCGTACTTTATTTTACCCGTGGTGGCCATACGGCCAAGATTGCCAGTGCAATTGCCGAGCAATTAAGATTTCGTGACGCGAAGGTTGACCTCATCGATATCAACAGTGCTGCCGCGACTTGTATTAATTGGCCTGATTATGATGCCGTTGCCTTAGGCGCCTGCGTGCTCTATGGCACCTATGATAAGAGCGTGTTTCAATTTATTGAGCAGCATGCACAGGCTCTGGGCGCATTGCCAAACAGTTTTTTCTGCGTCAATGTTGTGGCGAGAAATCCTGAAAAACGTATCCCTGCAAATAATAAATATCTGCAAAAGTTCATTGCGTTATCGCCATGGACGCCTGCTGATCTTAAAATTATTGCTGGCAAAGTGGATTATCCTTCATGGCCTTGGTACGACAGATTGGCGATCCAGTTGATTATGAAGATGACTAAAGGTCCAACTGATCCTAAGTCAGTTATCGATTATACCGACTGGGCAGATGTGAAAGTTTATGCCGATCATCTGCTTGAATTAGTCGACGTTACCGCTATTTAGGACGGGTCAGGCTTAATAAAAAAGGCGCTTAACAAGTTAAGCGGCTTTTTAGTATTCAATCTCTACTGAATTAGTACTTCCAGAAACTCGGGTGGAACAATACCGCCACGGTTAAGATTTCTAAACGACCGAGGAGCATGCCGAGTGACAACGCCCATTTAGCGACATCGGGTAGCGTTGAGAAGTTACCTACAGGGCCAATAATCGGGCCTAAACCAGGGCCAACGTTAGTGACTGCCGTAATCGCTCCCGTGAAACTGGTCATAGGATCGAGACCCGTGAGCACTAAAATCACTGACAAGCCTACAATAACCATCACAAACAGCAGTACGAAAGTGATCAGAGAGCGCACGATATCATCACTGATGATGCGGTTGTTGTAACGTTCCCTAAAGATACCGTTTGGATGACATTGCTGTTTCAATTGCTCGCGCATAATGGCCCCAGCAATTTGAAAACGGAAGATCTTAATCCCACCCGAAGTGGAGCCAGAGCAACTACCGACAAACATTAAAAACAGGAAGGCGATATTGGCAAAGGCACCCCAAGCACCGTAGTCCGTTAAGCCATAACCTGTAGTGGTGACAACCGACACCACGTTAAAGCTGGATAAACGCAGTGCATCTAGAAGCTCAATGTCACGGGTTTGCCACAGCCAGAAGCCAATAGAACAAGATACAAATGTGAGGAAAAATAAGAAGCCTTTGACCTGAGCATCGTTCCAAATCCGTAGATCCCTTTGCTGTATGGTTTGTACAAACATGAGCAGTGGCAAGCCACCTGCTGCCATAAAGAAAATCCCAACCCAGTGTGCAGAGTTGGAGAACGCCGCCATTGAGCTATCTGAGGTCGAGTAGCCACCAGTCGAGAGGGTGGTCATTGCATGATTGATGGCCTGAAACCAAGTCATTCCCGCCAGATAATAGGCAACACAGCAGATACTCGTTAGTAAAATATATATAAAGAATAAATACTTAGCCATGCTTTGGGTGCGAGGCACTGCTTTATCGCTCCAATCGGATGATTCAGTGCGGAATAGCCGCATCCCGCCAACGTTTAAGAAGGGCAGAATCGCCACCGCCATTACGATAAAACCAATCCCACCTAGCCATTGCAATAAAGAGCGCCAGATTAAGATACTGTGATCCATAGTATCCAACCCTGAGAGTACAGTAGAACCTGTGGTCGTGATGCCGGACATGGTTTCAAAGAAGGCGTCGGTATAACCAATACCGTGATAAAGGGTAAATGGCATGGCCGCGAATAGGCTTACGATCAACCACGTTAGGCTGGTTAGCAGGAACATATCGCGGATATTGAGGTTAATGCTTTTGCTCTGGCCATTGTGTAAACACAGGCTTGAGCTAATGCCTGTGACTAATGCTGACACCATAAAAGAGCCCACGGTTTCCTCACCTTTGTATGCGGCGAGGAGCAGTGGGATCAGCATGAAAGCTGTCAGCATGGACAAAAACAGTCCTAAAATAAACAATAGCGGTCTAAAGTTCAGCATAAGTTGGCTTACTAAGGTTCTTAGAAGAAGAAAGCACTTGGTTGGAAAAGCTTCTCGACTTCGCCGACAAACTTTTTATTCACTAAGAACAAGATCACGTGATCTCCTTGCTCTATCACGGTTTTGTCGTGGGCCATCAGCACTTCATCATTGCGGACAATGGCGCCAATCGTTGTCCCCGGTGGCAACTTAATATCACCAATGGCTTTGCCAACGACTTTAGAAGTGCTGGCATCTCCGTGGGCGATGGCTTCAATTGCCTCGGCCGCCCCACGACGTAAAGAGTAAACGTTACAGATATCACCCTGACGAATATGAGTTAATAGTGCCGAAATCGTCGCTTGTTGTGGTGAGATTGCAATATCGATGTTGGCTTCTTGCACTATATCCACATAGGCTTCGCGTTGAATAAGCACCATGACCTTTTTCGCGCCCATACGTTTTGCTAGCAGGGCGGACATAATATTGGCTTCGTCGTCATTGGTGACCGCAATAAATACGTCGGTTTGGTCTATGTGTTCTTCGAGCAGTAATTCTTGATCTGAGGCATCACCGCAGAACACTGTGGTATTTTCCAGCTGCTCCGATAATGCTTCTGCACGTTCTAATTTATGCTCAATCAGTTTGACCGAGTGGGTGCGCTCAAGGCGTTTTGCTAAACCTAGGCCTATGTTACCGCCACCGGCGATCATAATGTTGCGGTAGGAGTTATCGAGTTTTTGCATTTCGCTCATGACAGCGCGAATGTGGCGACTGTCTGCAACGAAGAAGACTTCATCATCGGCTTCGATAATGGTCGTTCCGCGAGGCATAATAGCGCGGCCTTGGCGGAAAATCGCCGCGACCCGGGTATCAATATTGGGCATATGCTCGCGAAGTGCCGCTAATGCATTCCCCACCAGTGGGCCGCCGTAATAGGCTCGAACAGCCACTAGGCTCAAGCGGCCTTCCGCAAATTCAAGCACTTGCAATGCGCCTGGATATTCTACGAGTCGTTGGATGTAAGCGGTCACTAGCTGTTCAGGGGCGATTAATTCATCGATCACGAAGCCGCCACGGGGACGACCATCGCTATTTTTGGTTTCACTGTCGATAAAGAGTTTATCGCGCATCGCCAAATAGGGTTCTGAGCGGATACGGGCAATTTTAGTCGGCGTACCAAAAAGGGTATAGGCAATCTGGCAGGCAGCCATATTGCATTCATCACTATTGGTTACAGCGATAAGCATGTCGGCATCTTCTGCGCCTGCTTCTCTGAGAACATCAGGGTGAGCGGCATGGCCCGCTACGACGCGAAGGTCATATTTATCTTGCAGGGCGCGTAATCTGGATTTGTCATAATCGACAATGGTGATGTCATTGTTCTCACCCACCAAATTTTCGGCCAAGGTTCCCCCAACTTGACCCGCACCTAATATGATAATTTTCATGGCCTTGCTTACTTCCTAATCAGTCGCTTTCAATAAACGGGCATAATAAAACCCATCCATATTGTCTTGTCCTGGCGTGATTTGCCAACCTATATCCTGTGGCGAATTTTGCTGGGCAAGTGTGTCTAGCTTAGCATCTACCGTTCTATCTAAAAACGCACTGATCTGGTCGCGGTTTTCCTGCGGTAAAATCGAACAAGTGGCATAAAGAAGCGTGCCACCGGGTTTTAGCCACTTCCAGCAATGATCGAGAATTTGCTGTTGTAGTTCAGCCAACTCTTCGATGTCATGGTTTTTTCGCAACCATTTAATATCGGGATGGCGGCGGATCACTCCTGTGGCTGAGCAAGGCGCGTCCAGTAAGATACGATCAAATTGTCCGCCTTGCCACCATGAGTCTATGTTGGCCGCATCACCATGTATAAGCTCCGCTTTTAATGATAAGCGGTCAAGGTTCTGTTGCACACGTTCAAGGCGTTTGGCATCAAAATCAACAGCCACTAATTTGATACTCGGCTCAAGTTCGAGTAAGTGACAACTTTTGCCACCGGGTGCCGCGCAGGCATCGAGTATTAATTCATTCGATTGCGGGGCAAGTAAGGCCGCCGCCCATTGTGCCGCGCCATCTTGTACTGATGCCGCACCTTCATGAAAGTGTGGCAGTGTGGCGACATCCTTTGGTTGCGCTAGGAGAATGGCATCGGCACTGCTGCCTTCGCTCGCTTCAATGTCGATTTCGGCTAGGGCAGCGAGGTATTCGGCACGGCTCTGGGATAAGCGATTGTTACGCAGCCACATGGGCGGGCGTTCATGGCTTTGTTGAATGATGTCTTGCCACTGCTCGGGATAGGCTTCTTTTAAGCGCTTAATTAACCAAGCGGGTGTGTTATAGCTTAAGGTATCTGATTCTGTGCTTAGCGGCGATAGCTGGCGCTGAATGTTGCGCAGTACACCATTAACGACCTTGACCA
Organism: Shewanella sp. SW32; assembly: GCF_025653365.1. NCBI lineage: Bacteria > Pseudomonadati > Pseudomonadota > Gammaproteobacteria > Alteromonadales > Shewanellaceae > Shewanella > Shewanella sp. SW32. Next base: position 28,344 of record NZ_JAKKSJ010000026.1, read on the forward strand.
TGCCTTCAAATTTTAACTGGCGACAGGCTTCGGCGGTTTCTGAAATCGCGGCGTGGCTTGGAATGCGAGTGAAGTAAAGTTGATAGCAACCTACGATCAGGAGCTGGTGGATAATCCTTTGTTTGCCTTTAAGTGGTTTCGCTAGGCATTCACTGATGCGTTTTTCTATTTGCGGCAGAGTGCGCATCACGCCGTAGCAGATCTCTGCAAGTAGGGCTTTATCTTTGCCGCTGGCAAGATGCTTTTGTTGATCAGGCAATGCCACTGACAGCGACACGCCTTTTTCTAATACTTCGAAGATGGCTTTCGCAGCTAGCGCGCGCAAGTTCATGATTATTGTGCCTCGTTTGCGAGGCGAGTATTCGGGCTAAACCATTCACCTCGAGCATTGAGAATATCGGCAACATTGAGTGGCTTTTTCCCCGGAAGCTGCATACTCAGCAGGGTTAACACACCATCAGCGGTGGCGACGTCTATGCCTTTTTTGCTGGCGCTGATAATAGTACCTGGAGCGGCTGTGCTGGTGGTTTCGCTGACTTGGGTTTGCCACACTTTAATAGTGTTACCTTGGTGCTCAAAGTAACTCACAGGCCAAGGATTAAAGGCGCGGACTTCTTGCCATAACTGTTTAGCGGATTTATTCCAGTCGAGTCTAGCTTCTTCTTTGCTGAGTTTTTCTGCGTAGTTCGCTAAGGCTTCATCTTGTTTTTCAGCGGCTAAAGTGCCATTTGCCAAACCTTCGAGTGCTTGCAATAGGGCAACGGGACCTTGTTCTGCCAGTTTCTCGTAAAGGCTGGCTGACGTGTCATTATCTTCGATCGGCAGATAGGTTTTAAGCAGCATGTCACCAGTATCTAAACCCACATCCATCTGCATAACGGTTACGCCAGTTTCTTTGTCGCCGGCCCAAAGTGCGCGTTGGATCGGTGCGGCACCACGCCAGCGTGGCAAAATAGAACCATGAACGTTAATACAACCTAAACGCGGTGTATCTAATACGACTTTTGGCAAGATCAGACCGTAGGCTACGACCACCATGATATCGGCGTTGAGTGCGGCAAGTTCTTGTTGCGCGGGTTCTTTACGTAATGAGCCGGGTTGAAACACTGGAATACTATTAGCGATAGCGAGTTCTTTTACTGGGCTGGCGGTCAGTTTCTTGCCGCGGCCAGCGGGTCTATCGGGCTGAGTGTAAACGCCAATCACATTGTGGTGTGAGTTCAACAGTGCTTGTAAGTGGCGAGCGGCAAAATCCGGTGTTCCGGCAAAGATGATGTTGAGTGGTTTCAAATCTGATCCTATGCTTCTTTGGCGTCCAATCGGGCCGCTTTTTCAAGTTTTTGTTTGATCCGCTGACGTTTTAGCGGCGACAAATAATCGACAAACAATTTGCCTTTGAGGTGATCCATTTCGTGTTGAATACAAATGGCAAATAACTCATCGGCTTCAACTATAAATTCGTTACCGTGCCTGTCTAAGGCTTTTACCGTGACAAATTCGGCGCGATCGACTTTGGCGTAAATCCCCGGAACCGACAGGCAACCTTCTTCATTGCAGAAGTCACCGCTGCTGGCGATAATTTCGGGGTTGATAAACACTTTGGGTCGTTCGACTTCATCCTGTAAGTCCATGACAATAAGTTGTTTATGGTAATCAACTTGGGTCGCGGCCAGACCGATACCTTTTTCTTGGTACATGGTTTCGAACATATCATCAATTTGAGTCTGCAGCTCGGCATTAAACTCTGTGATGGGTGTGGCTTGTGTTCGTAATCTTTCGTCAGGGAATTGTAATACTTTTAATAGTGTCATACATAAACTCTTAACAAGTCTGTCAAATCTCTGCCAGTTAGTTATACTGACTGATGCTAATGAGTTAATTTTAATCTTTAGTGCCTACCAATAACAGTAAAAGCTCAAACTAAGAGTTAAACAACATGGAAATACCCATGAAACGGTTAATTTTACTCGCGTTAATGACATTCAATTGCACGTTTGTTGCCGCAGATACCCTGACGCTTAAGGCGGGGCATCCTGAGTCATATGTAGTGAAAAAGGGCGATACTCTTTGGGATATCTCCGCCGCGTTTCTGAATGACCCATGGAAATGGCCGAGTCTTTGGGATGTAAACCCACAAATTGCTAATCCCCACCTTATTTACCCTGGCGATCAACTCACTCTGGTATTTATTGATGGTCAGCCCCGCCTTGTGCGTAATGGTGCTACTATCGATAGTGCTAAACCCCATGTAAGAAAGAGTCCCGAGGGACGTGTCATTGCTAAGAGTAATGCTATTCCAGCCGTTGATTTAGCCTTGATTGAACAATATTTAGTGCAGAATCGGGTCGTCGAGACTCACTGGCTTACTGAGCAACCTATGGTGTTGGCAGGTGAAAGTCCATCGCGTCACCATATTGTGGGTGATGTGATTTATATTGATGCTGAACTGCCAATAAACCAAAAATATGGTATTTACGAACGCGGTCGCGAGTTTTTCAATAAAGAGTCAGGCGAAGCGTTAGGACAAGAAGCCATTTTGTCGTCTACTGGCCAAGTGATTGAGTCTGGTAAGGTTTCAAAAATTAAGTTGCTAACGAGCTTTCGCGAAACCAAAGCGGGCTTCAGAGTATTGCCGATGGAAAGTGATTCCTTGATGTCAGCTTACTTTACTCCTAAACCTGCGGAATTAAAGATACCGGCTTTAGTGTTAGCAACAGAATCAAATTTGCGTGAAGCGGGTAAGTTGAATGTCGTGTACTTAGATAAAGGCACTCAGGATGGCGTCGAGCCTGGGGTGGTGTTTTCTATTTACCGTGATGGTGAGGTTATTGTTATCAACAATGACGGTATACCGGTTCCTGCAATTGAACGTACTGCCTATGATAACCTAATGGCGTCAGTCTCTTCGGATCGTGCAGTTAAGATGCCGGATGTTTATCATGGTAAGTTGTTAGTGTTTAAAGTGTTTGATAAGGCGAGCTTAGGTTTGATTGTCTCCACCGAGCGGCCTGTTCGTGTCGACGATAAGTTAATCGCCCCAGAATCTTTAGCCTTAAGAGGTCTATAATCTCTGAAAATTTGGTCGATTGGTTAGTTGTTTGTGCTGTATCTGGGCTAGGACCCGCTCGGATCCAACAATTATTAACGCACATGGAAGTGGACGACCTCAGACAAAGGTTAGAGCATGAGAGACAAGCGCTACCTTTATCTGATCATCTGCTCCATAGCCTTGTTATTGATTATCAAAAAGTGGATGTCGCCCTCGAATGGCAACAGCAAGCCGCCGATCATCATCTGCTTTGTTTCTCTGATCCGCTTTATCCACCATTATTAAAACAACTCTCAGATCCGCCCGCCGTCCTGTTCGTTAAAGGTTGCTTAGAGGCGTTAGCCCTTCCTTATCTTGCGATTGTTGGCAGTCGTAATGCTTCTCCTGGCGGATTGCAGGTCGCTTACCAACTGGCTGCTGAGATGTCCTCAATGGGATTTGGTATCTGTAGTGGCATGGCGATGGGGATTGATGGGGCGGCCCATAAAGCCTGTGTTGACCATCAAGGGCATACTATTGCCGTACTAGGAACGGGCATAGAGATCATTTATCCACGAAAACATCGGCAGCTTTATCATGATATTCAGCAGCAAGGCTGTATACTTAGCGAGTTTTGGCCTGATACTGGTCCCTTTGCGGGTAATTTTCCGAAACGAAATCGCATTATTAGCGGTCTATCTTTAGGGACACTTGTGGTTGAAGCTTGTCGCAAAAGCGGCTCTTTAATCACTGCTAGGTTGGCGATGGAACAAGGGCGTGAGGTGTTTGCCGTTCCGGGCTCAATCTTAGGTGGTTACCATCAAGGCTGTCATGATTTATTACGTGATGGAGCAAAGCTTGTGGAAACCGCTGCCGATATAGTGGAAGAGTTGGCAAGTTTAACCGCTTTCCACCTTGAAGAATTGAAGTTATGCCACCATATACAGCAAGGCGAGATTTGTAATTTGCCATTTTCGTCTCTGTTAGCTAGTGTAGGTTATGAAACTACATCAATTGATGCAGTCGTTGAACATAGTGGAAAAACGATAGATCTGGTGTTAGAACAAATGCTTGAACTTGAGTTGCAAGGTTGGGTAATAGCAGTACCCGGTGGTTACGTCAGAGTAAAGAGGAGCTAGCCATGTTTGATATCCTCATGTATCTATTTGAAAACTATGTTCACAGTGAAGTTGAACTACTAGTTGATGAAGACGAGTTAACCAAGGAACTCACTCGTGCCGGATTTCATCAATCCGAGATTTTAAAAGCGTTAACTTGGTTGGAGCGCTTAGCTGAATTACAAGAAGGGGATAAACCCTATCTTTGTAATCACGATCAGCATTCGTTTCGTATCTATACAAAGGACGAAATGGACAAGCTGGATGTGGAATCCCGCGGTTTCTTGCTGTTTTTAGAGCAAGTTAAAGTGCTGAATGTCGAAACCCGTGAAATGGTGATCGATAGAGTCATGGAGTTGGATGAACCAACCCTGATTTTAGAAGATCTCAAATGGGTTATCTTAATGGTACTGTTTAATGCTCCTGGCCATGAGTCCGCTTATGAGCAAATGGAAGATTTAATCTTCGAACAGCCCGAAGGCCGACTGCATTCTTAATTGTTGTGAAAGATGAATTATGAGAGAAAGGAGGCTAAGACCTCCTTTTTTGATGCTTTAAGATTATGTTTTTTATGGTCTTTTAAAGAAGCTTTGCCACATATTGTCCGCAGTGTTGTTTTTGACAACAAAAAGCCCACTTTGATGTGGGCTTTTGTTTTGGCGCTGCTGGTTATCGCTGAGCTGGGCTAGCTTCTGTTCGGCTTGGCTCTAGTTGTGGTTTGGATATTCTGCTCATTTGCAGGTTTATCCCTTCACGGCGAATGCGTGGCGGTACTACGGTGCGCTGGATTTCTTCAATACTAACGAATATGTGACCACATTCGTCGTTATTACAGCGGTAGGTTTTCTCACGGGTGAGTGGCGTGATAGCGCGAGTTCGGCGCTGTAGCGCGCGGCTGTCGCAATGTGGGCAGGTCATGCCTGCACCGCAACCCATTACACAGCCTCTTTATGGGTGTTGGTTTTATATGGTTTGTGCGAGGTCATGGTTAACTCCTTATTGTTACTGCGTACAACCATTCTAAAGGGTGGCTATAGGGTTATATACACAACATATTGTGTGTCTTTGCAAAATTTTGACCTTCCGCTGTGGCCAACATAGTTATTGGCGTCTGTGCTTGATACATTTGGCGGTTAATCTTCCCCATCTTCGCCACCGGCCACCTCGGCCACTTCGCTGTTTTTAACTTCTAGCTCTATCCCTGTGGTGTAACCCGTGTCGGTGATGTTGTGCTCAACGCGGGTGAGTAGCCAGTCACTGTTATCTATTTGCGGTTTAAAACCACTGACGTTAACTGGCAGCTCAGGGAATAGCTCCGGTCGCCCCATGGCTAAGGTGATGGTGAAGGTAGCCACGCCGCGTTGCAGTTTGTCCCACATGGCACGCGCTGCGCGCTCAGCGTTCTGCTTGTTGGCATAGGTGTGTCGCAAGGTTTTAACGTTGTCGTTACTGCCAACCATGATCTCCTTTTCGCCAACAATCACCTTTACATCACTCGGTTTCGCTTCAGTTGGCTTTTTAGCTTTAACGGTTTGTCGCTTGGCGGCTTTATCGTTTTGCCAATAGGCCACAACGCCTGAGTAAGCATCGCGATCGGCTACGCCAAAGTGATGGCTGTCGCCTGACTGGCGGGTAATGTCTACACGGTCGAGCGCGATGCCGCTGGCGTTGTGGGCTAAACCCGCCTGTAAAAATAACAGGTTGCCATTTTTTACCGTCGCGATGGCATCAAACTGTTCGGCAAGGCGGCTTAGAAAATTAGCATCGGACTCGTTGGCTTGGTCTATGTGATCGATAAACTCCATTTTCAAGTTATCGCTGATTTTAGCCTTGAGCTGATGCCGCGCTGCGATGACATCGATAATGCTGCTCACGCTTTGTTTATGAAAACTTTGCTCACGGCTTTGTTGCAAGGTGCCACGCATATCGGCGGATTTGCCTCGGATGGTTATGGCGTCTGGCGGGCCGCTGTGCTCAAGTTCGTCAATGGTATACGTGCCTTTATCAACCAGTGCGCTACCCTTCCAACCAATACGCACTTGCATGGTTGCGCCTTTAGGTGGCATGGCCAGCTCACCATCTGCATCATCAAGTTGCACTTCGACGGTGTCGGCCTCAAAACCGCGATTATCAGTCAGGCGCAGCGACATAAGCCGCGTTTTCATTTTGGGGCTGATGTCTTTGCCATTGACCAATATTTGATAGTCTGGCGTGGGCTGGTCGCTCGATGCCAGCGGGTTAAACTGCGCGAGTAGGTTCACAAAAATTTCCTTATCAACTTGCTGATACCCATGCCGATGAGGTTCTCGTTAGCGATGAGGCTAGTGTTTTTTTCATCCACCCGTTTTAGCTCAATCGTAAATTCAATCTTCCTCGCTGCGCCGTCACTAAAAAACTCGCTGCGGCCTTTGCTGATTTTCTCGATCACGAAAAAACCTGTCACAGTGCCGCGCCCTTCGATAAGTGGATAGGCTTTACCTGTGTCGGCCATTTTACGCAGCGCCTCAAGGCTTAGCTCTCCACCCGTTATTTCGGGCATTAGCACACCAGATAGCGTTAGCGTTTCATCACCAACCCCTAAGAACTGCGCCGATGGCCGCGCCCCCACGCGGCTGTTGGTTGGGTGACGCCATACCATGTCATGCTGCGATGATTGGTATGGCACAGTTAGCCTGCTAAATAAAAAAAAACCGAGTGTCATCATCATAATATTTGACTCATGTTAGTTCAGGTCCTTAAGGCTGCTGCGAAGGCGTGCCTGCTGAGCGCGGTCACGCTTTTCTAGTTCGATGGCGACTAGGCGCGCGACATCCTGCGCATCCATATTGGTGGTAGTGTGGATGGTAATGGGTGCATGGATACCCGCATCGATGTGAACGGTTTGAGGTTGCGGCGCTTGGCGCTGCGCAAAGGCACTGCCAGCGCTTAATCGATCTGGCGCTGCACTATGCGTTAAGTTGTTATCGTTATGCGCTAAGTCGCTGCCGTTATGCGTTAAGTCGTCACTCTTCGCTTTTCTGGCAGGCAGCTCGCCCTCTTTTACCAAACGGATTGCATCCGGCACCGAATAATCAGCGCCTTGGTATTCATCCCGAATGGTGCGGGTTTGGTCTGGTATTGCCTGCAAATTTGGCATGGCGGCGGCAGGAAGAGCAGAAATACCCAGCACAAAGGCAGTGCCTGCCAGTTGTTTACTAAGTTTATTAACCTCTGCTAGCGGCTCCTGCTGGGTTCTACTAATGCCAACGGTTAAGCCCTGCATGGTTTGGTCGCCCATTACCGCAAATACTTTGCTGGGTGAAGCAATGCCGAGCATGTCTTTAAAACTATCAATAGCGCCATTGGCGGCACCGAATATAGCCTCTTTCAGTGCGCCAACTTTACTCACGACGCCGTTTATTACACCGTCCATAATGTTGGCGCCAAAGCTCATAAAATTGCCGATGACTTGCGGGAAGAAATTAATGATGTCAGCCAGCCATAAACCAAAGCGCTTACCTGCGCCGGTGGCATTATCAAGCTCGGCGGCGGTGGCGTTAATCGGGGTAAGTAACTCTGTTACCCATTTCCAAACAGTACCGAGCACGCTGGCGATGCCGTCCCAAATGGGTTTGAGTGGGGCTAATGCGCTACCAAATGCGACGAACGCAGGGCCAAGCGCTTCCGCTACGGGCGCAAGCCCTTCTTGCAGCCCCTGCCAAAAGCCAACAAAAAATGCTTTGATGGGTTGCCAATACTTATAAACGGCCAACGCACCCAAACCGATGGCAGTGACCAGTAGGCCAATGGGGTTAAGTAAGGCGGCGCGGCCAACAAATAGCAGCGTTTGCCCAACGAGGCGAAGCGGTGACGTGACACTGGTAAGTAGTACGCGGCCAATTCCTCGCGCGCTGGCTTTAAAGCCATTCAACAAAGTGCCCACTTTGCCATGAGTTTGGACATAAGCCCGCATTGCCGCAGTGGAACTCTGTATGCCGCTTGCAGTCGATTTGATAGCTTTCCCTGCATTGACCGCTGCCAGTTTTGAGCCCGAGACGACGGCTAGCCACTGCGCTTTAGCGAATGCCACCGTTGCAGCTCTAGCCTGCAAAAAGCGTGGCCCAATGCGCTTTAATGAGCCATTCCATCGGTCGAGTGTTGCAGCAACTTGTTTAAAAGCTGGCAAGGTATTTTTAGGATCGCTTTGTTTCCATAGCGCACCGATACCTGCCCATGCGCCTTTAAAGTTAGTGGCTTTACCTATCACCCCCGTCACGCTTTTCGATAGTCTGCCAAAGGCACTACCTTGTTTTTCTGTTGGGGATAATAACCCCATCAAATTAATGCCCAGCACAGATGTACTGTACTTGAGCAAGGCGATTGGCCCTAAGATGCCTGCGAGCATTAACGTCAGCGTACCGCCGGCAACGGCTAGCGCCCCCACGCCCATAGCGACTTTAAATAGGGTTCCAGTGAGTTCGGGGTTGGCTTTTATCCATGTGCCGAGTTTTTCGGCCATTTCGCTCAGCCAGTTAACCAACTGCTTCAGCTCTGGTGCAACCGCTTCGCCCACGTTAACAAGCGCGTTGGTAAAAGTGCCTGTGGCGGCATCCCATAGGTTGGTCAGGGTATTTAATTGCTCATTCACCCTGAGTTGCAGTGATGCCTGCGCTTCCATCTTTGCGGCGGTTTCGCGGTAGCCTGCAATGCCTTTATCGGTCATAAGGTTAAGCACTTGCAAGGTATCGCCATCGTTACCGAATATTGAGCTTAGAATGGGTAGGCGGTCTTCGGTGCTCAACCCTTTTATTTTCTCTAACTGTTTGAAAAGGTTGTCTAGCCCAGCAAACTCGCCTTTGCCGTCGGTAAAATCGAGCTTAATGCCCCTATCCTCTAGCATTTGGTTTGCTATGCCGACTTTTGACTTATCCATTGAGAGCCTAAATACTTTGGCATAGGCGTTACCCGCCACCTCCCCAGCTATGTTCGCCTGGTCGGCCATGACGGTCAGCGGACTCAGCAGTTTTACAGCCTCTAGCCCTGTCTTCCTCAAAATTGGCAATGCAGAGCTCATCTTAGAAAAGCTTTGCGACATATTGTCTGTTGTAACGCCAAGACCGTCCATACGCTGGATCGTGTCCATCAGGCTCATCATGTCCTTTTCGGCTGTGCCAGTGGAATCCTGCAATTTAGCCGCAAACTCTGCCGCCTCGTTAAACGGCATTTTCACTTGCACTGCTAAAAATGCAGACGCTTCGCCTAGCCCGCCTAAAATTGCTTTTGGTGACATCCCTTGCTTGACAAGGGTGGTCATCATATTTTGGAAGTCGGCAGTGGTGCCCGGGAGTTTGTTGCCGAGCTGATTGGCCAGTGCATTGATTTCGGCAAATTCTTTGCGCACAACGCCGCCCGTACCCATCATCGCGACCCTAAGGTCTGTTGCAGCTGTTTCGGCTTTTGAAAATTCAATGATAGGAATTGCCGAGGCGGCACCAATAGCCGCACCCGTTGCCACCATGCCAGCGCCTTTTCCGGCAAGATCGCCCTGCAGCGCTTTGGTTTTCTTATAACTTGCGCTGGCATCATCAAGTTTCTTTTGTTGCCGAGAAACCGCATCTAGCTTTTTGCGTTGTAGCTCCATGACATCGGTTGTTTGCGCTATTTTTTCTTTAAGCTGTTTTTGGGCATCGCCGAGTTTGCCGGTATCGATACCTGAGTCGCGTAGTTTTTGCCTGTGTTCTCCTAGCCCTGTGCGCTGCTTTTCAAGGGTTTGGCTTAAATCCCGCACCGCTTCATTAGCCTTTCTAAAGTCAGTGCGCATCTTGTTGGAGGCTTCGCCACCTAATGCTTTCATTTGTGCCTGCATCAGCTTCACTTTTGCCTGCGCATCTACTAGGGTCGATGTGGTGCTTTGCATGGCCTTTTGCTGTTTTTTAAAACCATCAATCTGATGAGACTGTTTATTGAGCTCTTTGAGTTTATCGCGCGTGGCTTTCAGCTCCCCCGAGACGCCGCCGCTGGCTTCGCGGATTTTTTTAAGTGGGCCAGTGACCTTATCGACCATATCCAACAGCAGTTTTAACTCAAGTTTTTTTGACATTCATGGCCTCACTTTGATGGGGGGTGTTGCAGGTTCCAGCGGGATATGGCTTTCTCGTGCCAACGCATTAACTCATTAATCTCCATGGCGTACATTTCACTGGGCGGCCAGTGGAACACCATGGCAATGTCTGCCATGGTGTCATCTACGCAGCTTGGGAGGGCTAGCGCATTTTCTTTGGGATCAAAAAACTGGTGACTTCTCCCGCTAGCTGCACAAAGTCTTCTGGTGCAAGGTCTTGCACTTCTTCTTTAGTGAGTACGGGTGAGCTGATACGCGGCAGTAAATTCGACATGGCATTTACATCCATGTTGAGAATATCCACTACATTGAGGCCGCGCAGTTCACCCGTTTTAGGTTTGCGCAGTTGAATGGCGGTGATCTCTTCTTTGCCACGAGTAATAGCGTTATCTAAAGTGACGGTTTTATGAGTTGTTTCTGACATGATTAGACTCTCTGTTATGGTCAGGATGACCTGAATGCGGCTAGAGGGCAGGATGCCCGGTGCCGTCTAATTAAAAAATGCCCGCATACGGCTATGTATTGCGGGCTAAAATTGGTATTGACGCTTTAAGCCCGAGTTATAACCCGATGGCTTTGCGGTGTTCTGCCATCATGTCGACGCCATTGATGATCTCAATGCCGTTAACGGTATCAACTTCAACAAGCACTTCGCCGCCTGCCGTTTCTTTGTAGTAAGTGCACGTCATAGTGGCTTTGGTTTGGCTGTTGTCGCCGGTTTTGTAACTGCCGCGATCAAGCTCTTTGTAACGGCCACGGCATACGATTTCGACGGCTTGCACTTCACCGGTGTCGTCGCGCTGGAATGAACCCGCAAAACGCAGCTGAACACCGTCAATCTTGCTGGCCGACATCTGCTTAACGAGCTGGGCTTCATAGCCGCCTAAGGTGAATTCGACACCTAAGGCATCATCATCCAGCCCCATATCGATATCAGCCGCACCTGGCATGCCGCCGCCACGGTATTTTTCAAATTTGCGGCTTAGTTTGGCGGGGGTAAATTCTTCCGCCACACCTATCCAGTTTTGACCATCACCGAATAGGTTCAGGTGCTTGAGTTTTCTTGGTAAAGCCATGGGTTATCCTTAGGCCGCAGCGACTGCGGACGCGAAGTCGACCAAATAACGGTCGGTAATTTTTTGACGGAAGGTTAAATCTTCCAACGGAGGCACTGGGGTATAGTCGTAATCGATATACAACTTACCGGCCTTAATCGTGCTGACGTCGTTAACGTCTTCGCTGTACCAGGCTTGTCCATCGACGATATAGCCAAGGCCTTTCAGCTCGCGGAACTTAGCGTTAATACCTTCAATGATGTCTTTAACCAATGTGGGGGTCATTGGCTTATCAACGGCCCACATGTGTGCGTCAGCAATGGTGTCAGCCAACACTTGTGCGGTGCGGGTGTAGTTTTCAAACTGGAATAAGGGATCTTCCGAACAGGTACGCGAGCCCCAAAAACGGAAACCTGATTGGTTAATCAAGGTGGTAATGTCGTTGCTGTTTAGGTAGCCAGCATCAGTAGAAGGATCCTGCAAGTCCCAGTACACGGGTTTGCTTAAACCGGTAACACCGCTAACGGTGACGTTCGATAGGGTTTTGTGCCAACCGACTTCTTTGTCGATACGTGCGCGTAAACCTAATGCGCGAGCGGTCGCTGTCGCGTTTACACTTGCGGCGGCAACGGTATCAAAGGCAACAAACTCAGGCCAAATGATCATCACTTCACGATCGCCAAAGTTTTCACGGTAAGCCACGGCTTCTTCTTTGGTGGCGCAGCCATAGGCGCTGATATAGGCAAAGGCGCGCAGCTTTTTAGCCGTCGCAGCAAGTTCTGTGGCAACTGGCAAGGTGTCTAATCCTGGAGTGCCAACAATGCGAGGCTTAACGCCCAATAATGACTGTGCAGCCAGCAATGCTTTAAGGCCGGTATACTGCCCTTGTGGGGTTACAGTGCCGACAATATTCGCCGTTGTGGCTGTTTCATCCGCCCCCTGCTCAACACGTACCACAACGGTAAGTGTATTCACTTGAGCGGCAATGGCTTCTAGCGTGGGTTTTAACGTACCTAAGGTGCCTGCTTTACCAATGGCTTGCATAACATTGGTTAGCAATACTGGGGTGTTTAGCGGGAATAGTGTTGCATCAGCATCGCTGGCGGTGCAGACAATGCCGATAACTGAGGTTGATACTGTACGAATAGTTCGGGTGCCATCATTGACTTCAATGACGCGGACCCCGTGGTGATAATCCATAATAAGCTCCGGTGCTGTGGGTTTTGCAAAACTAAGCAGGGCTAAGCTTGCAGAGCACACCGGAGCGGTGCTACTGGTTTGAGTGGTAAGAGTCGTTTATTGACCTAAAAACCTCTGATCATTCATCAGTAGCGACAGGATAGCGCTGCTTGATCTCGACCACTTTATCGCGCCAATGTTGCTCGCTTTCTGGCGTTTGGTCGTATTGCCACTCCATATAAAGCGGGTCTGACTCTTCTCGATACGCAGCCTTACGTTTTTCGATGTTTTGCGACAATTCAAAGTCACGCTGAGCGAGCACAGAATTAACCTGCTCAGTGCTCATGCCTAAGTTGTTCATGTATTCACGCGACACATCAGTGTGCGATACGCCGTTAAATAAATAAGTGAATTTTTCATTCATTGCTGTTTCTCCTGAACGGCTTGCTAAGCAAAGCCTTTTTTAGGTTGTAAGTATTGGCATGGCTTGCGTGTCCTAGCCATGATTGGATAGTTTGCTTTATCTCCACTAGATTGATCTCGCCTTCACCAAACTTCCTATGGAACTGCTTTAGCTTGGCTTTTATTCGATTGACGCTGCACTTTCTTAATAGCCTATGGCCGGAGTAAATTCGATACCCCAGAAAATCTAAGCTTCTACCTTGACTGGTTGAAATGGGAAAAACTTGCGTCTTACTGTTAGTTTTGAGCCTGAGATGTTGATGCAAAAATGTTTCTATCTCATGCCTCCACGCATGGAGCTTGGTTTTATCCTGGTGCACGATGACAAAGTCATCCATATAGCGCACGTAGTTTTTCGCCTTTAGATTGTGCTTAACAAATCTATCAAGCTCATTAAGATAGATGTTGGCAAATATCTGGCTTGTTAGATTACCCAGAGGAATGCCTACGCCGAGCGCATCACTCGGGCTATTGTCAATGATATAAAACAGCAACGCTTTGGTGCGCTCACATTGTATTTTTGCATTAAGCAGCGATTTAAGAATGTGGTGATCAATGCTAGAAAAATAACGACTAATGTCCGCCTTAAGTGCATAAGCTTTGCCGTGTTTTTGCTCCACACGCTTGATAAAAAGCTGCGCTCTATCAGCGCCTTTATGCGTCCCTTTATTGCGCCTGCAGGCGTAAGAGTCGTGAATATACTGCTGGTCAAAAAGCGGCTCTATGATGTTGTAAATCGCACGATGCACCACCCTGTCTTTAAAATGTGGCGCCGAGATTAATCTACGCTTTGGCTCAAAGACATAAAAGTGATGGTATGGCGACATTTCATACATACCCCACATTAACTCGTTTTGAATTTGAATAACGTTCTCTTCAAGATGATTGAAGAATGCCAGTGTTGCATTGGCTTTTGTTTTACCCCTGCGACATTGGTAAGCCGCATTCAAGATATTTTCAAAGCTGTAAATTTGCTCAAAAGAGCAGCCTATTGACGCATCAATCGGCTTAATTTTTGTTTCAGCAATAGCTGAGGCGACTGCATCCTTTTCATTGTTGCACTGGCAGCATCCCGTAGGATGTTTGCTTCTGGCGTAATCAAGAGCTGGACGGAAACCGATGTTGTTGTTCGCATTCGAGCGCGGATTGTTCAAGTTGAGCGCACCCAGTCCGGCGTTCGTGCCGTTGTTCCAGTTGCCACCGCGGATAGGGAACCGGTCCCGCATATTCATAATGCAATCGCCTGTTGTTTGGTTTTAACAGACTTTATCCAACCGCCTATCATGCGACCTATCTCAACGAGTTTTTCTATCCATATCTGATACTTTTTAAGATCGACATAGCGCAAGTCTTTTGCCAGTCGAACCTGTCGCTTCAGAATGGCCAACTCAATGTCGAGATCGGTGAGCGTGGTCTTTTTGTGATAACGTTTAAAAGCTGTGATAACTAAACGCTGCAATTGCAGCATAGACAAACGAATTTCAGCGCCCAGTACATGTGTTTCATGTTTAGGAAACTGCTTCAATGCTTGATAGCCGTACAACAACATTTCTCGGCATTTATCTTCAATAAGTAAGGCGGTCAATCTGCCTCCAAGAGTAAGAGAACAGCTGCGCTATCGCGCAGCACACAAAGATTCAGGCTTCACTACACAAAGAAAGCTGGACGGAAACCGACGCTGTAGTACGCAAACGAGCGCGGATAGAGCAAGCCGAGCGCACCCAGCCCGGCGTCCGTGCCGTCGCCCCAGTAGCCACCGCGGATAGGGAACCGGTCACCGTAGTTTCTCGCGGAAATGTAACCCCCGACCGTTGATGTGGTGGCCGATTCAATTAACAGCTTGCGCAATAGCTCGTTAGGCACGTAGCTCACTGCTTTAGTGATGGCAGCAAAGTGCGAGGCGGTTAAGTATGGGTAATCGTTTGAATCGTCATTCATAGGACCGTTGCGCTTAGTCACCGCATTACTGAGGATTGGCGCGCCAGCGCTGCCCGCGCCGGTTTGGTTATCAGTAGGTGAATCAAAATAAGCAGCGTGTTTGTGCCAGTTTGCTTCAGCCACTGCAGGGTTATTGTCCAGCGTGGTAATAATCTGGCCATCGTCTAGCTTAAATTGATCTAACCATTCCCAAACGTTGCCCACTAAATCACACACACCAAAATTTGTATGGTCATGATTCCAAGTAGATGGCCCTTTGCCCGTGTCCGTTCTACCTGTACCGCTTACGTCCCCAGGTGCACCATTATCAGAGCGGCGCGCGGTTTCCCATTTTTTCTCGTGCGAGCGCCCATAGTTTGTGTTGCCGCGCGGCACAGTTCCATTAGCAAGGGACCACAACGCAATAGCTGCCCATTCATGCACTGACATCATGTGCCAATTTGCGCCTTTGCGCGTACACAGCTCTTTGGCTACATCGTAGTTAACGGATGTGCGCGGCTGTACGCCACCAATGACTGCGCTACCATTGGCGGCGGCTGAGGCCAAATACTTGCCGATTAATATCTCGCCGCGGGGTACGCCGTTAGTTTGGAACGCAGGGTGAACCCCAGTGCCAAGGTTTAAGCCAACCAGCCCTAGGTCTTCAATATTGAAGCGCGGGATAACGCACATAATGTTAGGGTTACCCTGAGCGTCGTACACCACGGTATTGCGACCGCCGGAATTGTGCTCGATAGCTTTTTTGTAGCCGTCGGTGGCGATAATGGTCAGTCCGGCCGCTTTTTGGTCGTAGGTTGATTCAACCTTAGCAATGGAGTCATTGGTTTTTTTATCGATAGCCGCCATCTTGCCAGCGACTTCTTGCGATAACGCCTGTGATGCGGCAGTTTGTGTTGCGGACGCGACTTTTAGCCCCGCAATTTCTTCAGCAATCGAGCTCATAATTATCCCTCTACTTGTCTAATGCGCTCACTGAGTTGCATGTTCCAGTGAGCATTTTTAATAACTGCCGCCGCATTTTGTAAAAATGCCGTACAGCCCGCGATAAACTCTTTGTCTAAAATCAGGTTAAGGTTTTCAGCGCCCACTACCACTGTGATGCTGTCTGTTGGCAGCGCCTCAATATTTAACGTAAACCACTGCACGACTTTTACAGCTGGGGTTCGGTAGCCCAGTGTCTTATTTGGTGCGCTGTATACGCCAAGCAAAGTAGTGCCAATGTAAAACCCTATCTCTTTGATGGCGTACTCTAGCGCGCCATCAAATACGCCAGCCATCCGCAGACTCTTACCGCCATCTTGATAGTCAGAAATGGCAATACGCTCTTTTTCAGCGCTCAAGCTGGTTTGGGTTTTAGAGGGCGTATAGGCGTTTGAGCCAAACGCCATGTGAGTGATCTCGGCTCTCATCCCTTTGTCTTTTGCTGACAAGCAAGCGGCAAGGCCAGCTTCAGTAAATTGCAGTGTTAGTGCCATTACACAACTCCCGTTAATTCGTGTTCAGAGATGATTAGTTGATGCGACACCGCCGCAAGCTTGTGGGTAAATAACAATTCGTCAGGTAGCACAGGAGATAACTGGTAATTGGTATCGATGCAGTCAATACGATGCTCGATGCCAAATATGCCAGCTAAGGCAATAACACTATCAGGGCGAACGCCATTAGAATCGGCATCGATATCTGATATGCCCACGCTAGGGCTAATGCCTGCCGCGACAGTAAGCGACTCTTCGAATGAGATGCCGAGCTCAACATCAAAATGGATCGAACCGCGCTTAGAATTGCTGATCGCCTCGGTCACCATGGCGAGCATTTTGGCCGTGATCAATCCTTCATTTTCGTCAGTGATATTGTCGTTAACTAACGCGAGCACTTTCATGGTGCCGCGCACATTGCTGCCAGCGCTTTCCCACCATTCGAGGATATTGGTCTTAATGCCTAAGCTATTAAGTGCCCGTTGCACCGCGTATGGAGTACCTTTAAATCGATGGATACCAAAAGCATCGTTAACCACCTGGCGCTTAACGCTTTCAGGCCAACTGTCCGCCCACTGATCGACTGAGTAGGCCCACGCTAGCCAAGGCAGTAATGACAACGGACAGCGAAACGGGTCCCACAGGTCAGCAATAGACAGGGGCAAATCTAGCGAGCTGGCGATCACTTGCTCAATATCGCGCTCAAGCTGGGATGCGTTGGGTGGTAGTAACGATGAAACCGAATTATTCACCTACGCCCCCAATCGAAATATTAACGCTGGTGCAATAGGCCGCTTGATGGTCAAGCACTGTGATATCAGCTGATGGGCTAATCAGATTGACGTTATTGACGCCACTTTGGTGCAGCGCTTTAAATATTCCTGAACGGGTAATATCAGCCCCCAAACGGCGCTGCTCCTTTTGGTAGAGTGCTAACGCTTGATTCGCAGCGGCTAACACCACTTGCGAATCAGGCCCCGGCAACAGCTGTAACACGGCTTGCACACTGTAATTAACAATGCCAGAGCCCTGAATAGTTACTCTATCGCCCTGCGGCCGCACTTTTGAAGGGGTATTTGACTGTGATAAACCGTCGGCACTCATACCAAAGACGTCACGTACCTTAATAAGAAGCTCATTATTAGCTGTGCCATTACCCTCGATAGATAGAATGGTGACCACCATTTCACAGGGTTCAGGACTCACGGCTTTGGCATCAGCCACGCGGCCATCGGCGCCCAGCGCAAAAAAGATATAACCGTCGATACTGCCCGCCGTATTTAAGCCATCAAACGCCATTTGCACGCGGCGCTTAAAGGATTGTTCATCCTCTAAAATTTCAGGGATTGGCGGCACTGCAGTTGGATTGCCCGCTTGGATAACTAATGGCGCTAGGTCATAACGTGAGCCTAACGCGATCAAATTATTACCCGTTGATGAGGCTAAAATATTACCGCGAGTGGCATCATTAATTTGCGCAACCAAGTGCATTTCACGATAAGCAAATACCTGCAGTAATTTGGCAATAGGGTCCGATTCTAACGCCACCACAGCTTCATAGCTGGGGTCGATATCAATCAGTAATTGCTTGAGCGCAGCAAAGCGCTGCTCAAAGCTCAGCGGCTGGATAATGTCAGGCACAGGAACTTTAGAAAGGTCAATGAGCTCAGCCATAGGTGGCCTCGAATAATTGGGCACGTTGAGTGTCGATGCGGTCGGTCACTAAGTTGAATTGCACTTTGCCGTCGTTGCCGCCACTGATAATTTCAATCTCAGTAATGCGAATACGCGGCTCCCAACGGGTTAGCGCGATAACTGCCGCCGCCATAATCTGCAGCTTTATCGCGGCGCTTTGGGGTTGGTCGATAAGTTCAAAAATTGCGCTACCATAGTCTCGACGCATCACGCGCGAACCTAATGGCGTGGTTAATATGTCCTGGATACTTTGGCTGATATGCTGCGACTCGCTAATGCTTTGGCCAGTAAAGCGATTCATACCTTGCCATTTTTCATTGGCGCTCATTGCGGGCCTCCTGAAGTGCCCGAGCCGGTATCGACACCGCCATGTTTATGGGTGCCAAAATTAATACCGTCGATATTAGCGCCGCCAGTGATTGCTATACCGCCGTTATTGGTCAGCTTGCCTGAATGTTCAATCGCCCCAGTAACCTTCGCGCCCTGTTCTACAGTGAGTTTTTTCTTAACCAACACATTGCCCGTAAACTCCGAATTTGGGCAATCGATAGTCACCCGCTCGCTCGCCTGTACAGTGGCGGTTTTGATACCGGTAACTTTAAGCGCGCTTGTATCTGGATCGTACTCAATCACCGCGCCGTCTGGATAAACAGTGCGTTCACGATTGTTGTTATCGTCAGGCTCTGGGTTTTCATCGCTATAAAGCGCGGGCAGAATGTAAGCGTTGGTTAGATCGCCGCTAAGCGATAACAACATCACTTGCTCGCCAACGGTAGGGCGCCAACTGGTTTTTGCCGTGCCGGCACGGCGAGTAAAAAAGGGGCGAAACTGGGTAAGTAACTCGCCTGTTTTTACGCGGCACGAATCGCCCTTTACTTCGGCAACGGTGCCAATACGTAAAAGGTTATCGATACGGCGTGTAAGTTCGGTAATCGCGGCGGTCGTGTTCATGCGGCTATGGTTGCCAGTTGTATGACTAGCCGCTAGCGGTTTGGGTGGTATGTGGGAAGTTATAGCGCAAGATGGGTAATGACAGCCTCCTCGATCATATCGAGCTCGCTGGCAGTAAAGCCCAATAATTCACGCTTTGGATATTGTGCCGATATCCGCTCGTTTATCCGCCCTCTAAGCCCGTATTGATGCTCGGTCGCTACGCGGGAAATAAACCCCGTAAACCCAACACTGGCTGCTGATGCTGAATACTCGGCCTTTAAGTATTTTTGTCTGATTATTTTCTGGAACATCAGCTTTCGTTTAATAGCCCCTAGCCTTTTCGCCCACGTAGGCTGGGGCTTTCTAGCCTCAAACGCCGAGCCGTCTGGGGCATTGTTTTGTTTAATCCTCTGCGCCTGGCTTGCTCGTAAGCGCCTTGAAATATCGCGGCTTAGTTGCTTGCGCGCAGCAGGGGATAATTGTTGTATTAGCCCGTCAAACAACTCATTCAGTCGGTTTAAATCGTCGGTGGCCATGGCACTTCAATTCCATTGGTGTAAAGTGTCCAATCAATCGCTTCGTCATTGAAAACGGGCTCAGGTAAGTGCGTCACTTCAAGCTGCATATCATCACCCGCAACAACTTTTACTCGCTCAGTTAATGCCAGCACAATTTCGATGTCGGCAGTGGTGTGATTAATGATTTCGGCTTTGAATTTAAACCCTGACTCGCGCTTGTCCGGGTTAAATAATAGCTCTGGTTGCTGCGATGCAAGCCAACCTAAAATCGGCACGATGAGCGTATCGGCATGGGCGGCGTAGTCTGTCACGATTAATACGCAGTTGAATTGATACTCAAAACTCAGGTTTTGCCCCGCCCCGGTGGCGATGATGTTGCCGTTCTCAATGAAGACGTGCAGGCAATCAGGATTTTGTTGCAAGTGGGGAACGTGGCTAGATAACAGCTCACGCAGCTGCGCCGGTTTATTCATTGCGTTTCCCTTCAGTCTGGCTTAAGCCTTTGGCTTGCTGCTTAGCTTTCTGTTTATTCTGGCACTCAATGATCATATCGATTTGCGCGGCGCAGTCATGCCAAGCCGTTTCGCAGGTATCGAGCTCACTGCTTATCCCTTGGTTGTTGATGGGGTTGCTCGCCGGCAATAGGCAAGGGATCACGAGTGGACAACCAACGACGGTACTCTGCACTGCCACTAATGGCGGGGCGCTGGTGCAGCCGGCGAATAGCATCAGGCAACAAAGTATCAGCCCAGGCTTTAACATCGCTAAGTTCACTTTTTAGCTCCTCAATTTTGTTTTTTCGGTATTGGCTCGTGCTTTTCACGCTGGCTAGCTGCGTTCGCAGCTCTGCCTGCGCTTGCTGGTTTTCGGCTGATAGCTGCTTTAAGTCAAAATAGGACTGTGATGTTTGTGTCAGCGATTGCAGCATTGAACCTTGCGTCTGTTGCAACTTACTAAGTCGCTCTTGTTGCTGATAAATAACGCCCGCCATAGTGAGCGCAATCCCGATGGCGGCGACAAGTAAATAACCTGCAAATGGCTTAATAAACCGACTAAGCAGCGACAACATTATCGGCACTCTGTGGCTTGCTCGCGGCAGCAAACTGCTGGTACGCCCGCGCTAATTTAATGTCGTAGTCATTTTCTTTGTAAGCAGGACCGTTGTAGCGCTTGGCAAATTCTGCCCATTTACGCGCTTTGAGTGCCTTATGCAGCACAGGATCCGACTCGATAAATTTAACTAAGGCCTTGAGCTGTTCCCCCTCTGAAATATCCATGGCTTGCTTGAAAGCCTGCTGGGACGGATATCCCAAGGCTTGCCAATGAAAGCCCATTATCTGAAACATACCCCAGCTGCAGGCGCAAATCGCGGCCTCTGGATTAAGCTGGTACGCAATAGCAAAGCGCTGATACTCACCACTGCCGCCGGTGTAACCGCCACGGGCTGGGTTGCAAATATTCGGATATTTCTCTGCCAGTTCTGCCGCTGCGGCGCCTTGCTCTAATAGCTCGCGATAAAATACGTGCCGCTCAAATAAAATCGTGGGCCTACCACAGGCGAAAAAGCCAAAGCCGTTGGATTCCACTTCTGCCACGCTGGCCATGGCGGCAAACGAGACGCCTAGCACCATTGCAGCATCAGCTAATTGTGAGTGCTGAATAAACTTGCTGCGGCTTTCGCCGGCGAGTAATGCCAGCGTTCTTACCCCTGCGTAGCCGGTGCGCGGTAAGTCTTGCTTGTCTTGGAATTGCTCGATGGCCTTTTGGGTTGCATCACCAAACCAACCATCTACCGTTAATGACGCGCCAGCGGCATTGAGCCGTTGTTGTAAATCACGCACTGCCGTGCCATTGCTGCCTTTTTTTAGGGTCATCTCGATTACCTATGTTTGGTTTTGAATGTTTGTGCACGGGGAATGCGCACTAGCCTGCTACCAACTTTTTTCGAGTTTGGTTGCAGAAGATGCGCAACATTGCCCTGCGCTTGGAAAATGGCGATGCAAAGCGTGGCTTTTAAAAATATCTCAGCATAACTTGGCGCTGTGGCGACGCCATACACAGTGAGAATGACCTCAATGCCTGCGGCGACTGTGATGAGATAGGCGCAAATACTGATGAATATTCGATGCCGCCCTGTTCGTACAAACAAAGCCAGGCGCAACACAATCAAACTGCAAATAATGGCATTGATAATCAGCATCATTTCCCCCTAAGCCCACGCAGGGCATTAAGCCAACTTTCTGGGTTATTGGTGAGTTTCATAAAATACTGCAGCATGCGCACAACACAGGCGGATGAAATGAGCGCCGCCATACCCACATTAACCTGCAAGGCATCTGGCAGTAATGCACTCAAGGCATTTGCGGCCCAGTTGGCGCACAGTACGCCGCCCAAAAATGACACAATAAACAGTCCGATACGCTGATAATTCCCCGCTGCGTCATTCGAAATAATGAACAACACTGCACCTGTAAACGCGCCGATCATGACTGCAGGCTCAGCCCCAGGCACTAATGTAAGCACGCTGGCGGTGACGACTGCAGATGTGGCTGATGTCGCTGAAATTGGCTCGCTCATCATTAATCCCATAGTTGAATAAAGTTTGGCTGTGTCGGCGCGGCCACCTGCACAGGAAGAAGTATCAGCGTACCGTTTGGCAATATAGGGCCGATGGCGGCAAGCTGCGGGTTAGCGTCTATCACTTGCTCAGTAATCTCACCCGTTGCCCCAAGGTATCGATAACAAATCTTATCGACGGTATCGCCCTCTATGCTGCGAACTGCCTGCAAGCTGCTCATTAAATCAGTTCCACCGTGACATGGCTTTCGCCTAAGATGTCGCGAATAGCAAAACGCGCATCACGGCGCAGATCGTCAACACTCTCGCCGAGCACTTCACCCGCCTTTAGCCCCTTGGCCGTGCTATCAAAATCGCTATAACGCTCAATGAGATTGGCTTTGGTGAGGCAGTACACCGCACGTAAATACAATTGCAAATAGATGCTCTGACCGTTGATTTGCTCGGCAGGCACCTGCTCTAAACCGTCAAAGCCCAAGATTTGCTGCCCGATACGCCAATCCTTGAGATCACTGTTTGTCTGCAGTGCTGCATTGATGACTGCGTGCTCAAGTCGGGCGTTTGTCACTGTGCCATCAAGGCGCATGGCATCGCGCAATGTCGCTAACTGAAAATCAGGCCAAAACGGGCTGTTGGTAATCGTGCTTGGTGCTGCGCTAGTGGCTGGGGCGATAAAACTCATGTTTACCTGCTTGCGGCTAGGTTGTGCGGTGGGCTGGCTTAAGTAGTGAAATTGGATAACGCTACTTGGCCAGCGCCGCACGGGTTGCGAGGGTCGCTCGGTTAACCTGCACTGCCTTGTGTTTCTGAGGGCTCAGTGCTTTCGGTTGTTTGTTTGTCGGCGTTCTTAAGATCACGAGTGACTTTCTCGATAAACTTCTTCACACCCACTTTATCGTTTAGGGCTAATGCTTGTTGATAGGCGTCGAGCGCAGCGGTTAACTCGCCTTCAGCTTCAAATGCTTGCCCCATTTGACGCAGCAGCTTAGCGCGCGCTTCGTCGTACATGTCGCACTCGGCCGTGAGATCAAGCACAGCCTTTAATTGCTCACTTTTTACTGGAGTTTCGGTTTCAATCACGCGCGCGGCGGTTTCGGCAATTTCTTCGGCAATGGTGCAAGCCAGATTGCGCTCAAAACGGTCTGGCATCACCAAATCATGCTTAAGCGCGTATGCGGCCAGTTCTATCGCGCGGTCGATGTTGCCAACGTCGATATGCCACAGCAGCACAGTCACGAATACTTCATCCTGCACGCCACTGTCACCCTTAATGGTGCCATCGATATAGGCATCATATTCTGGCAAGAACTGTGATTTGGCCTGCAGCTTACGCGCGAGCGCCTGCACCGTTTTTAAGATGCGGCGATGTTCGGTAAGCTGCATAAGCATGAGCTCGTAGGTATTTTCGGAGCGAGCGCTTAAAGGGGAATCCGTTCCCCGCGCTGCCGCCAAAACACCATGAAAGCGTTTATGGGCGGGAGATGTCATGGCTATGCTCCCATCTCAATGTTTTCGGCAAACGCAGTGCAGCCATAATCTTCAACGACATAGGCATCGTTTGATGATTCGTAGTTTTCAATTTGGTCGCGTTTAGGGTTATCAATCACACTGCGACGGCGAGCGCCTTCTTGCCAATAAAGGCTTAAGTTATCCAGGCGCGTCACCAGCAAGGCGTTAGCGGGGAAATGCGGCACACGCACCGCGCCTAATCCACCAATGCGTTTTTGGCTGATGATCATGTCAGCGGCCATAGCTTCGGTTGGGGCGTTGTCTTTATTGATAATCGGGAAGTACTTATCAGCCAATAGCTTGCGGCCACAAATCACAACTAGCTCAGTATCGTCTTGGTGCCATGGGTCAATCATGTTGTTCACCATGTCGTACACCAAGGCATCGAGGTTGGCGTAATCGGTGCCGATGACAATTTTACCTGAACCTTCAACCACTTCTGCCATATGGCGCTGTGGTGCATGCTGGCGAATTTTTTTCAACCAGCCGATGTTTACATCTTGCAGTAATGGATTGGCGGTACGGTTAGAGGTAGCCGCGCGGCTAGTGCCGTTAAAGCCAATCATGATGCGGTCGAGCGCCTGCTGTTTCAGAATGGCATCACGGATGCGCGCCTGAAAATCAGGGAACTTGGCCCACATATCGATTTTGGCGTAACGAAGCGCCGTATCGAAGTTGGTTTGAGTACAGTCATAACCCAGTGCATCTAAATCGGTTGGGTCAATGGCTTGGCGATCGCTTTGGGTGGTGTCGGTCGTGCCGGCAATAGTACCGCTAACGCCAAGGCCTAATTTTTCGCCTGACTTTTCGGTGACCGGCACAACGTTAATCATCGTCAAGAACTGCGAGCTTTCTTGCATTCGCGTTTCTAACGTTTGCTGAACGCTTGGCGCAACGGTGAATTTAGCTGTTGCCGTTTCGATGCTATTAAGCGTGGCAACCTGTGAAAGGTAGCCATTAAAAAGTGTACGAGTGATATTGCGCATGTTTGCTCCTTAGCAATCGGTTTTCATGTTGTTGTCGCCACCGGTTGCGGGCGAACGTCGTTGGCCTGTTGGCTCTTCTTTTTCAAGCTGGGCCTTGAGTGCATTGAATTGAGTGCTGAGCTCATTAAAATCCGTCTGCAACTTAATCAAATCTTCCATGCCTTTAGTGACTTTGGTGCCAAATTGCGTTTCAGCATGAGCAACGGCTTGGGCGATTTCTTCAACAGCCTGATGCACGTCGGCAAAGTCGGTTTTGGCTTCTGCCTTATTTTTACCGAGCAGCGCTTTGACTTTGGCAAATAGTCCTAGCTCGTCACTGACCTCTTCAAATTCAAAATCCACTTCCACTGCAGAGGTAAACAGGTTTTCGGGGCGCTGCTTGCGTGAAGAGAGTGGGCTGTCTTTGCAGGTTGCTGAGAACGCCAGCATTTCAGTACCAAGGGATGCAGGAGAATCTGTTACTGCCAAGCCGGTTAAATAACATTTACCGGTTTTAGCAAAGTCAGGGTCGATTTCAACACTGGTATAGATTTTTTGCTTTTTCTGATTCATGGCGATCAGTTCTTCTGTCGGCTCAATTTGCGCAAACAGGGTTAATTTGCCATCGACTTCCTCAGCCTTTACCGCACTCACATCACCATAGGCTTTAAATGGGCTATCTGCCGTCATGCCACGGATATGCTCCATCCAAATGCGGGCGCCATACTTTGCTGTGTTATAGGTTTCTACAATATCGATGATCCACTGACGCTCAACGACTCGGCCGTCGGTCGTATGTCCTTCAGTAAATACACGGAAAAATTTCGATTTCTTAGCCATCTTGGTCGCCCTTTGGGGTTGAATTAGGTCTGTTAACTGCTGCCTGTATGGTCAAGAGCAAGGCGATGATGGGCAAGGGCTTCGGGCGGTATAAGGAAACCGATACCGCTTAAACAGCAGGGTTTTCGGTATTGGGCTATTTACACTGGCGCCATGAAACTGAATCCCCAAATCTCTATAGATAAGAATCAACGCCAATATGCCAAAAATCTTTTTTGGCAAGGCTGGGCTGTCCGCGAGATTAGCCAGCATTTACAACTGCCTGAAAGTACCGTGTCGAGTTGGAAAAAACGCGATGCTTGGGAAGATGCTAAACCCATTGACAGGGTGGACTCTGCGCTTGAAATGCGCATGCTGCAGCTCATCAATAAAGAGGATAAAGACGGCAAGGATTTTAAGGAGATAGACCTACTCGGTCGGCAGATGGAGCGCATTGCCCGTATTACTCGCTATCACAATGGCGGTAATGAGGCAGACCTCAATCCGAACGTACAAAACCGCAATGCTGGACCTAAAAAGCCGCCGGTGAAGAACCATGTTAGCGAAGAGGATTTGGAAAAGCTGATTGAAGCGTTCCAAGGCTCGATGTTTGCCTATCAAAAGGAATGGTACACAGCAGGACTCACCCAGCGTATACGCAATATTCTCAAGTCGAGACAAATTGGCGCGACGTACTTTTTTGCCCATGAAGCCATTATTGATGCACTAGTAACGGGCCGTAACCAAATCTTTTTGTCGGCCAGTAAAGCGCAGGCCCATGTTTTTAAGCAGTACATCATTCAGTTCGTGAAGGATGTCACCGGCATTGAACTTAAGGGCGACCCGATTGTGCTGCACAACGGTGCCATTCTGTACTTTTTGGGCACCAATGCCAGAACAGCTCAGTCTTACCACGGCAACTTGTATTTGGATGAGTACTTTTGGATCCACAAGTTCCAAGAGTTCCGCAAGGTCGCCTCAGGTATGGCACTGCACGCGCAGTGGCGCCAAACCTATATCTCTACCCCGTCATCGATTACCCACGACGCCTACCCGTTTTGGACTGGCACATTGTTTAACCGTGGCCGCCCTAAAGCCGATCGCATTGAGATTGATGTTAGCCATCGCGCCCTAGAGAGCGGCCGCAAGTGTGAAGACGGCCAGTGGCGTCAAGTGGTCACCGTCGATGATGCTATCCGCAAAGGTTGCAACTTATTCGACCCCGATACAATTCACTTAGAATACAGCCCTGACGAATACGCAAACCTGCTGATGTGTGAGTTCATCGACGACACTATGTCGGTGTTTCCTATGGTGATGATGCAGCGCTGCATGGTTGACTCGTGGGAAGTGTGGACAGACTACAAGCCTTTTGCACCAAGACCGCTGGCGCACCGTGAAGTGTGGATTGGTTACGACCCGAATAAAGGCGGCAAAGGTGATAGCGCCGGTTGCATTGTGATCTGCCCACCTGCAGTGCCAGGCGGTAAGTTCCGCGTGATAGAGAAACACCGTTGGAACGGCATGGACTTTGAGGCACAGGCCAAAGCGATTCAGGATATCTGCAATAAATACAACGTGACCTTTATCGGCATCGATACCACGGGACTGGGTGAGGCAGTGTATCAACTGGTGAAGAAGTTTTTCCCTCAAGTCACGCCATTCCTCTACAACCCTGTGCTGAAAAGTCAGATGGTGATCAAGGCTTATGACGTGATCAGTAAAGGCCGCTTGGAATATGACGCAGGCTGGACCGACCTAGCCCAGGCATTTATGAGCATTCGTAAAACCCTGACAGCCAACGGCAAACAAGTTACCTATGAATCCGCTCGCAGCGAAGAAATTAGCCACGCAGATATCGCGTGGGCGGCAATGCATGCGCTTTACAATGAGCCACTGGATACCAGCGGCACCAGTACATCGACGTTGGAGATTTACGACTAATGGCAAAATATAGAAAGGCTCGAACCATGGCAGCCAAACCGCAAGAGCAGCAAGGGCCGCAAGAGCAACGAATTGAGACCTTTACCTTTGGCGACCCCATGCCAGTACTGAGCCAACGGGAGATCTTCGACTATCTTGAGGCCATGTCTAACGGTAAATACTACGAGCCGCCGCTTTCATTGACTGGCCTTAGCCGCATTTATCGTGCTTCTGTGCATCATGCAAGCGCGATTCAGGTAAAGCGCAATATTCTAAAAAGTTGTTTTATTCCACACCCTAAGCTTAGCCTGTACGAGTTCAGCGCCATTGTTCTCGATTATCTGGTTTTTAATAATGCCTATGTGCAGGTCATTAAGAATCGCTTGGGTGGCGCGTTGAAGTATCAAGCCTCGCCGGCTAAATACACGCGGGTAGGTGTTAAACCTAATCAATTTTGGTGGGTGCCTAACTTTCACGAAGAGATGGAGTTTTCTGAATCATCAATTTTTCACGTAAAGGATCCAGACTTAAACCAAGAGGTTTATGGCATTCCCGACTATGTGGCCAGCATGAACTCGTCATTGCTGAATGAGAGTGCGACACTGTTTAGGCGTCGGTACTACGAGAACGGCAGTCACGCTGGATTTATCATGTACCTTACTGACTCAACAGTGAACGAGAAAGATGTCGACAAGCTGCGTGAATCCCTAAGAAACAGCAAAGGCCCTGGCAATTTCCGCAACTTGTTTTTGCATGCACCAGGTGGCAATAAGGATGGGATCAAATTAATCCCAGTGGCAGAAGTTGCCGCGAATGATGAGTTTTTGAGTATTAAGAACGTCAGCCGTGACGACCAGCTGGCATCGCACCGCGTACCGCCTCAACTCATGGGGATTGTGCCCAACAATACCGGCGGCTTTGGTGATGCCGGCAAGGCTGCACAGGTATTTGATGCTAACGAACTGGATTGTATTCGCCAGTCACTACTGGCCATCAACGACTGGGCAGGCGAAGAGATAGTCCGCTTTAAGCCTTACCAACTGGCAGTCGCAACCGAAGCCAAGTAACTATCGGAACCCCATTCCCATCAACCGCCCTCGGGCGGTTTTTTATTGCCTGCGATTTACCCCCACTTCTAACCCAGCGCGCGCCGTCAGACCCACGCCACGCCTGCCCGCTTTATCGGATGAAAAAAACGCAAAAACGCGATCCCGAAAAACCGCGCCAGCACTCGCTGCTTTCACTGATAAAACCCTGCTACCCAAAACGCAAAAAAACGCGATTGCGATCATTCAGCGATCCCCTAGATCCTTTAACGCTATATATTGAATGCCAACTCTCATTTTCCTAACCCACACTCGTTATATCTCTATTTTTACACCACTTATCTAATGTGGTTTTATCAATCATCACCAGGTGGATTTCTATGGCTTCCGCCAAATATCGGACGATATCCGCCGCTTTGTTTTGCTTCAATGATCCGCCGCCTTAACTCGTCAAAGTTCTGCTCACCTTTACTCTTTTGCAGCGCCGCGTACTGCATGGCCAAGTCAGCTTTTTTGTTTAGTAGTTTTAATGCCTGGCTAAAATGCTGCTGGGTAACATGAAAGCGGGCATAAGCTCTTTTTGCTGGCAAGCCTTCAACTAAGTGAGCGCGGAGCGCATTTTTTTTATTTTCACTGGTAATGCCAGTCAGCTTAAGCAGTACTTCAAACTGTTCTGCAGTCTCACAACCTTGAATCAGTGTTTTCATGCTGAATACTCCATAGTTTTTCCCCACGACTGCATTTCTGAGACCAGTTCATCAAGCGGAAGATCCCTAATTTCGTGATACCGATACGGTTCGTTCCGCAGTTGGCCATCATCAACCCACCACTCACCGCCGTCAGCATCCATCACCCGACAACCATCGAACAGTAAACGCTCAATATTAACTGGGTCTGTAATCCCCACCTGCGCAAGGTGCCTGATAATTCGGCTATCAACCTCCTCCAAAACAGGGTCTGTACAGTTATTCCTACAAGTCCAAGGAGAGCCAAAAGCCGAAGGCAACAGCGACATGCTCCACTTCGGCATCGCGTCTTTGAGTTCTTTGCGGGACAGGCGGCTTTCAGCATTCATGGCGCGATTAACGGTAAATAAATCTTTGCGGCGTTGCTTAAGTGCTTTGTATGCGTCTTGCTCTTCGTCAGTTGCTTTGCGCAATTTCCAGCGCTCGCCACGGGTGATGATTAAGCGCTTTTTACCAAAAGCGATGCCGTTAATGCCCTGAACGCGCTTTGTTACTTCGCCGTATTGGTTGCCCTCAGGGGTGAGTTCATAATTGAGTGACAGCTGTGCATGCTTCATCGCTTCTTCATAACCTTTCCAATCCGAGCTACAAGCTGCAGCCCTTACCGCTTCAATCTCAGGCGATTGCGGGCCTACTTTTAGCCGGCGCAATTCGCGCCATATCTGCACCGACTCAGCGCCATAAAACTGGTATTGCCGAATGCCATATCGACTCGCCCATGCCGCTATGCGGGCGGATGCTGCCTCAATGGTTTGGCCTGATTCCAGTTCAAGCTCTTGTTGGCCATGCATGTGATCCCCGGGGATGCCTTTAAGCAAGTACTTGATAAAGTAACCAGCAAGGCCGCTTTTGCCGTTCGCATCCTTTCTGACGGGTTCTATCTTTAGCCTGTGCTGTGCTGCACCTGGTTCATCGCCATCAACCTGATAGGCGTACTTGGTAATAATTGCTCTCACTGCAGCTTCATGCTCAGGCTTAATCACCCACGCCATATGCCAGTGTGGCGTCGAGTCCTTATGCGGCTCAGCGACACGAAACCCTAAAAACGGAATGTTGCGATAACCCAATGCCGAGCGCATTTTGGCAAAGGTATCAACGAGGTATTTCTGTGCTCGCTTGGCGTTGCCAAGATCCCACTTATGTGAATTGGAATGGTATTTACTCGGGCAAGTAAGCGTTACTGCAAGCGCAATCATGCCCGCAGCATCGGCGATTTCTTCTAAGCCGCGGTTACGCACTATCAGCTCTGTGACACGGTTTGTCGGGTTGGCGTTGCCCGCCATCGCCGCTTCAATCAGCGGTAAGATCACCCCGTCATCATTTTCAATCATGGTGCTTTCAAGCCACTGCATTGCAGTTCTTTGTTGTGACTGCCACTCACTAAAGCATTCATCGCTGATAAAGGGGGTTTGTTTGGTAACAAGGCCAGCCACTAAGCACAGGTGTTCACAGCACTGGTCGCGCAGTTTTAATAGCTTCTTGCCCCACCATTTTGGGCAGGTCATCCGCAATATTGCGCATTCAGCCGCTTCGTTAATGTGGTCAATGTGTGCCGCTTGCCAGTATGGCGGCTCGATGCTCCATGTTTTGCAGAGTTCGGCGGCAGCGTCATAGGCGTTAAAATAGGCCATGTCACTGTGGTCGGCAGCGGCAATCGCTTTAACCTGCATCATGCAAGCGTCAGCCATTTGTGAGGCTACCTGCTTAAGTTCCGTGGATTTGCGATGGCGCAACAATCTAAATGCACTAAATGGCGAGGCCGCAACTAATGCGCGGCTTTCAGGGGTCAAATCCTCATTATCATCAAGCTCCTGCGCTGAGTGCTTAACAAACTTCATGCCCGAGATTTTATGAAATGGATATTTATGCCAAACCACTGTTAACTTTTTAATGGTTTCGCGTAAATACGCCGAGCCAGCAGCAATGCCGCCACTATTAACACGTTGCTGATAGGTATTTTGTACTTTATTGCGCACATGGAATGACAGTGGCGCAAGCATTTCAAAGCCTTTTGCCGCGGTAAAACGCTCGGCAGGTTTATCAAAAATAGGCTGATACAAGCGAGTGGTATCAACCTTTTCACGCACGCCAGCGACAACATCATCCTGCCACAAATCCACCGGTGCGGCAGGCAAGCGCTCAGCTGCAACAGCAAATGCTGCCAGTAAGTCATCAGCAAGCGGCGTTGGCAAATGTTGCAAACGCCGCTTAAAAGGAAGTGGATTAGAAATGGTGCGCGCGCTCATTGAGTAATACGGCTCCAGCTCAGTGTTTTGCTGAAAAAATGCAAGTGATACAACCAATAGCGTCAGTGGTGTAAGCTGCCGACGCCTCGGTAGTACGTGCAATTTTTTTAGCTAATAACACTTCGTCACAGCCAAGCGCCTGCCAGTAAAGGCACTCAAGCGCGCCAAGTACCGCGGCTAATCTTGCTAGGCTTAGCTCTGTAGGGTCTTCTTGGTACTGTCTCAGGCGGGTCAATAAATCCACCCGATTAGCTCGAAAGTGCTGCAACAAATGCGCGAAACGGTGCGACTTTCTAGCCATTACTCAGCCGCCATCTTTAGTATTAGCTCGCGGGTAAGCTGACAGTCATATAGCGCACGGTGCGCCGTTCCTTCGAGCGCAATGCCCTGCTGCTTTGCAGCATTGACTAACGAATGCCACTTAAAATCACCATGGCCGTGATTCCAATCGCCTTTGTACTGGGCATACGCCAACATGGCACACTGAAAATCGCTATTAACATAGGGGGGCTCGCCAGAGCTATAGGCCGCAGAGGAGCACAGCATTTTCTTATCAAATGCCGAGTTATACGCAATCACGGTGCGCCCGCTCAATATCTGCGCGACACTAATGGCAATATCAAAAAATAGCGGGGCATCGGCAACCATTTCATTGGTAATACCGTGTATTGCCGTCGCTTCGGCTGGGATAGGATTAATTGGGCGCACTAAGGTGTTCATCAATATCAGCCCTGTGCGCGCCTCGATGATGCTGATCTCCACAACCTCACAACCCCATTCAAGCCCCGTAGTTTCGGTGTCGAGGATCACCGCATCATGCTCAAGCCAACACGCCGCCATCATTGCTGCTGCTACTGATGAGGCAAATTTATAATTATCAAAATTACTGTCTGTTGGTTGTTTCATACCGTTCCCTCTTGTAATTCGTCTAGGCTAATGCCCAGTTCTTTGGCTAACGCCATATCTTCAATGCGGCGAGTCCGCGCGCGTTCTGCACGTTTTGCATCGCTCACCTTGCAGCGGCTGGCATAAGGCAAACCGTCACTGCGCAAACCTGCTGGGTGGCGACCATTAAAAACAGGCCGCTGTGCTGAGCCGAGTTCGGCGAGTATTTGGCTCTGCTGCCTCATGCGTGCACTCCCTGCGGTAATGGCCGTTTGAACAGCACTAAATCCCACATCGATTGTTTAGAAACAGACTTACCGTTAATGGCAACAACCTTGACCTTGCGATTGGGCAAAGGCGTCACCACGCACTGATATTTTTTTGAAGAACGAATGTTCGATAACTTGCCCGACGCACTCGCGGCCGAAATACCTAACTCGGCGGCTAACGTGCCGGCGCTGTAAAACTTGCCAGTAGCTAACATTCGTTCTGCTGCGGCTAACGTACACATGCTTAATCCTCCCCTTCGTTTTCCTGCGCTTCTTTAATGCAGCTTGGGCAGGCAACAGAACAGCTTTCATCGCTGGTTTCGTAGCTATGCCAGCCCTGTGATGCTGCCATTGCTGCTGCATCACCAACGCTGGCATCAATTTCACTCGCGGCTAAATGGAGTTGTTTTTCACACATGAAACAGGTGATCACATAAAGCGAGACAACTCTGATTTCTGCTAACTCGACATTGGCTAATTTCATACTTCCCCCCGCTCTAGTGCTCTGGCTCGGCCATCATGTCGTCATGCAGTCGTTCAAGTTCATCAACCAGTTCGCTACAGGCGTGGTACAGCACTGAATCGTTCAGTACCAATAGCGCAACGCGCTCAAGCCCTTGGGCCATACCGCGATAACGTGCAGCACTGACAGGGTTAGCAACCGCGAGCGCATCACCATGGCGGGTATGCACATCCACCATTAGGCGGCGCATGCTGCTGTGGTAATGATTGTTAAGGTCAAAATTAAATTGGTTCATAAAGGCATTTGCCTCCTGCGCTGTGGTCAGCGCCGACAAAATTAGGGCGGGTGCTTGAATTAAAGGGGAAGTTACTGCTATGCTTTGTTTCATCATTTGGTGTGTCATGTGGTGTGTTCCCATTAAGTGATAAAGAGTTAAGTGATATCAGCCATAACCGTTACAGCGGTTGTGGCTTTGTTTTTTCTGCTACTCTGTTTTTCGTTTACCAACTTCATTCCCAAAATACTTACTGCGTAGATACGCAATCGCGCGCCGGCTCTTCTCCAATTTTGCTTCACTAAACTCAGCGAAAGCCGGTACTTGTACCCAATCTGGTACTTCAATCGTGGTGCCTTTTATTTGCCGATAATTCATCCCTTTCTCCTTACAAACAGGCTTAACAAATAGGCTCAACGTATCCCGTTAAGCGTTGCCCAAGGGGCGGTGCGCTTTTGGGTTTCGTACACTTCGTCAGCCAGCTTTATCGCGCCAATCATGTTGATATAGCGATTACCGCGGGCAACGGGCTGATACACAGGTAATAGGCCGTTATCCATCATGGTTTTGACCGTGGATAAATCCACGCCCATCCGCTCGGCATAACGCTCAGGTGAGAGAAACGGCGCAAAGTCTGCGCTAATGGTGATAGCAGTCATTGCTGCATTCCCTTGGCTTGATGGTTTTGCTCATGGTCAGCCAGCAACTGTTCAATCGTGACCTGATGATTGGTCAGAGCCGCAATGCGCTTGATGTACTTGGCAGGGGCTTGTTTGTTGACATGGATCCATTTCCAAACATGCGTCTGTCTAATGTTAAATTGCCTTGCCGTCTTGGTTTGGCCGCCGATTATTTTTACTGCAGACTCGATAGCACTCATAACTTTAACTCCGCTTGACTACTTTACGTTGTCATTAAGCCAGAGTTTAAATCATTTGTAAACAGTCCTAAAAGTTTTAATAATGAATAAAAGTTGTATAAGATGTTTTTTCTTTATTTAAGTAACTGATCTTTTTAGGGGATTCATGGATATTTCAGAAAGAATAAAAAAAAGACGCCTTCAACTCGGCTTGAGTCAACGTCAAGTCGCTGAAAAAGCTTTAACTACTCAAGCTGCATTGCAGAAAATAGAGGCGGGAATAACTAAAAACCCTCGAAATATTGAGCAGTTAGCAGAAACCTTACAGACCTCGCCAGAATTTTTACGCTTTGGTGTGGGGGATATGGACAACGCGACAGTGGTCGCCAGTGCGGGTAACTATTTACCGCTGATCAGTATGGTGCAGGCAGGTGTGTGGACAGATATTCACGAAGTGGCGCCACTGGATGTAGAGCTTTACCCCTGCCCAATCAAATGCAGTCAACACTCGTTTATTGTGAGGGTGGAAGGCGAGAGCATGCTGCCAAGGTTCGAAGAAGGCGATTTGATTTATGTCGACCCCGACGCACAGGTGGAGAACGGCAGCTATGTAGTGGCGCGCCTGGATGATGAAAACCAAGCTACCTTCAAGCAGCTAATAATCGATGGCAATAAAAAATACCTCAAAGCCTTAAACCCCGACTGGCCTAATAAATTTGTCCCTATCAATGGCAACTGCACCATCGTTGGCAAAGTGGTATTCACAGGTAAAGCCTTATAATTAAAGGAATAAATCATGAGCAATTTTGAATATTACGCCTGTACAAAAAGAGATGAAGTGATTGATTTCTTCAATCAGACCATAGGTTGCCGCCCTTGCCATCTGTGTGGCACAGGTGAACTGCTGATTTTGGGTGATGAGCATGGGTTGATCACCATTGACCATGATGTGAATGTGTTTAACCCCGAAGCGAATAACCAAAAAGAATACGGGGTGTTTTCATCCTACGTAGTGATGTGCGAGAACTGTGGCAGCCAG
Organism: Shewanella sp. SW32; assembly: GCF_025653365.1. Classification (NCBI taxonomy): domain Bacteria; kingdom Pseudomonadati; phylum Pseudomonadota; class Gammaproteobacteria; order Alteromonadales; family Shewanellaceae; genus Shewanella; species Shewanella sp. SW32. Next base: position 63,465 of record NZ_JAKKSJ010000026.1, read on the forward strand.
CAGTTTATCAATGTCAAAAAGCTCGAAGAATCAATGAACCGAAAGGCGAGATGAGATGAACAAACATTATCCCAATAATGTCAGCAATTTGTTCTCTGACTCTGATAATATGAATAAACAGAGTAAGCACTCAGGGGGCGGTGGTGGTATGGAAGAAAGAATCGCAAGGCTCGAATCCGATGTTGAATACATCAAACGCGATATCGGTGAAATAAAGACTGATATGAAAGATGTGAAAAAATCATTGTCGGATCTCAAACTAGAATTTATAAGCCTAAAGCTATGGCTTTTCGGAACGGTACTGACATGCACTGGATTAATTATCGGTGTAATTAAGTATCTTTGACATCACCCCTTATCAAAATGAAAACCAAGCCACCTTCAAGCAGCTGATCATCGATGGCAATAAAAAATACCTCAAAGCCCTAAACCCCGACTGGCCAAATAAATTCGTAGAGATTAATGGTAACTGCACCATCGTCGGCAAAGTGGTATTTACAGGTAAAGCGCTGTAATGATTTTTAAATAGCGAGTTTTTACAAAGTAATTAAAAGGAGTTAATTGATGAAATGGATAGTAGTTTGCTTAACGCTATATTTATTCGCCCCCGCCAGCTTCGCCAATGAAGATGCCAGCGAACCCAATGTAAAAAAGAGCAAAAACGACATTTGCCACGACAAATCCAGCCGCTCTTATAAGCGCACCAAAACCTATACCCCATATAAAACCATCGAAGAATGCTTAGCAAGCGGCGGGCGCTTACCGATTAAGTGAGTAATACACTAGCCTCGCAAACGACCCGTAGTATTTATATGCAGTAAGAGGAATTAAACGAATGGATACCGTTCTAGCATTATTGTTTTTAGCATCATCAACTATTTGCGTGATTGGGTTACTTAACCCCTCTTGGGCTGGCAAAGCAACTCGCGGGCAAGTATTTAAATTCTATGGCCTTGGTGCCATCGTCTTCTTATTCCTCTTTGCAGTATTTATGGAGCCAGCTAAACCGTCACCTGGTGCAGCAACTGTGCAAGCAGAACAACTGCCAGTGGTTAATGCGCCAATCGAGCAAGCTCCTGCTACAACAGTGCCAGCAGAGCAAGCGCTCACTGCGACCAAACCTGTTGCGCATCCTTATGAAGTCATTTCAGAGGAAGATAACAGCTGGCAGGACAGAAAGCGCTTACGCTGGGGTATTGTGGCTCCGACCGCAGTAACACAATTAGATAGAGCTGAAACCGCGAAAGCTGCCGCGAAAGATCTTCAAGAGCAAACAGGTGCTGATTATGTGAGAGTAATACTTGAGGTTGCCCCGTTTGCTGCGAATCGCGGCCAAGGTGTAGCCATGGTCAAATACGCACCTGACGGTTGTGATATCACTGGGAATGATTGCAACGGGAAAAAATGGGAGGTTGAAGCCTCACATGTGCAATTAACAGATGAGCAATTGGCCTTTTGGAAAGCATGGCTTGATAACCGTGAACGGTTTGATGAAGATGGTTTGTTAAACGAAGATCGCCTTAAAGCTTTTCTCGCAACTAAGTTTGGCACCACTCCAGATAAAATCGTCATTCCTTTTATTTATCGTGAAAATATAGCTCAGTAGTCGCGGCTAATTGCACCAATAGGTTAAGGTTTTAAATGAGCATTACTAAAGTTGATGGCGGCTACCGTGTTGATATTCGCCCCTCCGGCCGCAATGGTAAACGTTATCGACGCACGTTTGAGACCAAAACCGAAGCGACAAAATATGAGAAGTTCATATTGTCGCAGCACCATAATAAAGACTGGCTCGACGCGCCTATCGACAGGCGCCCATTGCTGGAGTTAATTGAGCGTTGGTTTCATTTACACGGCAAAAATTTAAAAGAGGGTGAAAATACCCGTAAAAAGTTAATTGCCACTTGTAAGTTGATGGATAACCCGCAAAGCCAACAAGTTAACACCAGCTTTTATTTAAACTATCGGGCGCGGCGGTTAGATAAGATCACCCCTAAAACAGCCAATCTGGAGTTTGAGCGCCTGCACTCGGTATACAGCGTACTTATTGCTGCTGGAGAATTCCCAGGCGAGCATCCTCTCAAATCGGTTTCGTTAGTCAAAACCCCTGCCAGAGACATGACATTTTTGTCTAAGCCACAAATTGAACATCTGCTCAGTTTACTCTCTGGTGATATGCGGCTGATTGTAAAAATCTGCTTGAGTACTGGCGCGCGTTGGAGTGAGGCCCAGAACCTTACCAGCTCACAGATATTAAAAGACCGTATTAATTTTATAGATACCAAGAATGGCAAGAATCGTACAGTTCCAATTACACGCGAGCTGCGTGCAAAACTACCCATAGGTAATGGCCGCTTGTTTGCTGATTGCTACAAGCCGTTTCTTGCCGTGTTAAAATCTTCTGGTATTGAGCTACCTAAGAGCCAAGCTAGTCACGTATTGCGCCACACGTTTGCATCGCACTTTGTGATGAACGGTGGCAATATCCTCACATTACAAAAAATACTTGGGCATGGTTCGATTCAAATGACGATGCGCTATGCTCATTTGGCACCTGACCATTTATTCGAAGCGACGCGCTTTAATCCTTTAGCATGATCCACAAAATGCCCACATTGGTTTTTGTTAGTTCGATTTACTTTGATTTAGATTGGTTTTGTTGCTTGCAAAAAATAAATTAACTCACTGTTATAAATAATAAATTGACTAAAATCATGTGTTTATGACTTATGCTCCAAATGGTTTAATAAGAGGCTAAGACCTCCTTTTTTGATGCCATAAATTCCTTGATGGCACTGCGCTTGATATCCTAATGCGCTACGACAGGTGGTGAATGATTATGTCTAAGATTGATGAACAATTATTTAGTGCCCACGAACACGCACTGGAAAAAGAATACGAACTTTGTCCTGAATGTGGCAGCGAGTTATCGGTCAAACACAGTAAGCACGGTGGTTTTATTGGCTGTAATAATTACCCTAGCTGTAATTACACTCGACCCTTAGTGCAGCACGAATCTATTGAAACTCAAGTGATTGAAGGTTCTGTATGCCCTGAATGCGGTCACGAACTGGCGGTAAAGTCAGGGCGCTTTGGGATCTTTATTGGGTGTACTCAATATCCTAGCTGCACGCATATTGAAAAACAGGATCAAGCGAGTGACAAGCCTGACATTCCTTGCCCTGAATGCAAAGCGGGTAAGCTTGAGCACAGAACGAGTCGCTTCGGAAAGAGTTTTTATGCCTGCAGTGCTTACCCTAAGTGTAAGTTTATTGTGAATTATCCTCCGGTTGCTGAAGCTTGCCCGAGTTGTGGTTTTGGGATCTTAGTCGAGCGTAAAGGTGCGGCTGGGATGCGTTTAGAATGCCCGCAAAAAAGCTGTAAATACAAAAGACCACTTTAGTTTATTGTGTGACCTGCATCTTAATATTTGGCCGATGAAAGTGGCTTGCGTATAATCCTCGGCTGACCGCTGATGGGGCGGTCAGTATTCGAATTTATCCAATAATTTGATTGTTGAAATCGACAATACTCAAAAGGTGATCCTAAGATGTTGCAGCTGCACCCATCTGACATAAAAGATATTGTGCTTAACGGTGGTGTTATCGCTTATCCAACCGAGGCCGTTTATGGCCTAGGTTGCGACCCAGATAATGACACCGCTATCCAAAAGTTATTGGCGGTAAAACAGCGCCCATGGCAAAAGGGACTGATCTTAGTCGCCAGTGATTTTCAGCAGCTTTTAGCTTATGTTGATGAATCGCAATTAACGGCTGAGCAGCTCGAGTTTGCATTTTCCAAGTGGCCGGGGCCTTTTACCTTTGTAATGCCAATCAAAGCGCAGGTTTCAAAATACCTCTGTGGTGAATTTGACTCTATCGCAGTGCGAGTGTCTGCCCATACTGGGGTGCAAGCCCTGTGCCGCGCACTTAATAAACCTTTAGTGTCGACCAGCGCTAACCTTGCAGGTGAAGATCCCGCATTAACTGCCGCTGAAATCCTCGCCGATTTTACCGGTAAAATCGATGCACTCGTATTAGGTGAACTCGGTGAGCAACGTCAGCCCTCGACCATTATCGATGCGCGAAGCGGTAAGATTTTACGAAATGGACAATGAGCAAACTAATAATAAGGATAACAAGATGAGTGTGCCTGATGTTGCAGTGGTAAAAGCGTTTTTACTCGATCTACAAAACCGAATTTGTGCTGGTTTACAAACACTGGATGGCCAAGCCACGTTCGCCGCCGATTCATGGACACGCGCCGAAGGCGGTGGTGGTACGAGCCGAGTATTAACCCAAGGTGCAGTGTTCGAGCAAGCTGGGGTTAACTTTTCCCATGTGACTGGCGCTGCCATGCCTGCGTCGGCTACGGCGCATCGCCCTGAGTTAGCGGGTCGTAGTTTTGAAGCTATGGGCGTTTCTTTAGTGATTCATCCTAATAATCCTTATATCCCAACGACTCATGCCAATGTGCGTTTCTTTATCGCGCAAAAAGAGGGCGCCGATCCCGTGTGGTGGTTTGGCGGTGGCTTTGATTTAACGCCTTATTATCCTTTCGAGGAAGATGTGCGCGAGTGGCACCAGACTTCTAAGAATATTTGCGCGCCTTTCGGGGATGAGGTTTATCCCAAGTATAAGAAATGGTGCGATGAGTATTTCTTCCTGCCGCATCGTAATGAAACCCGCGGCGTGGGTGGATTGTTTTTCGATGACTTGAATCAAGCAGGATTCGAGCAAAGCTTTAGCTTTATGCAAGCTGTAGGTAATGGCTTCTTAACGGCCTATGCGCCGATTGTCGAGCGTCGTAAAGAGACTGAATTCGGTGAGCGTGAGCGTCAGTTCCAACTCTATCGCCGTGGTCGTTATGTTGAGTTCAACTTAGTCTACGACAGAGGCACTTTATTTGGTCTGCAGACGGGCGGCCGTACCGAGTCTATCTTAATGTCGATGCCGCCATTAGTGCGTTGGCAATATGCTTATACGCCAGAGGCGGGAAGCCCAGAGGCAGATTTGTACGATAACTACCTCAAACCCCGTGACTGGGTTTAGCCGTTAATCATAAAAAGTAGATGCCATATCCACGTTATTGATTACGCATATTATCGGCCAGAGTTGAAATCGCCTCAAAGATGGCGGCTCGATGCTCTGGCTTTTTAATATTCTCTTCAATCGCAAACTTCATACAAAACAGCCATTGATCCCGCATCGCTTCATCAATATCGACATGCATGTGTCGTGCTCGCAATGCGGGATGACCATATTTTTGCTGGTAGAGCTGCGGCCCGCCGAGCCAACCACTTAAAAATTCGAACAACTTCTGCTCTGATTCCGCAATTGGCGCTCTATGAATGGCAAGCAGTGTTGTCGTTTCTGCCGAGCTTGCCATCTTCTGATAAAAACATTTGGTGATAGCGCGGATCACTTTTTCGCCGCCGATTAAGTCGTAAGCGTTAGATTGGCTCGGATCGCGATCATCCTGCGGTGGAGTGTGTTTGCTAAAAATCTTTTTAAGCCAGTTCATTGGAATAGTCGTTCACTAAAATAGAGAGTATTGAGCCGATGGCGCATTATAGCGTGAAACCCAGCGTGAAATTTAGTTGAGCATAATTCGTCTTGCCTAGGCTCAAAAGCGCGGTAGACTGCAAAGCCATTGAACCTAAAATTTAATATCGCTATGACAGACAGATACGCAGTGTTTGGCAATCCAATTAGCCACAGTAAATCGCCGTTCATCCATGGACAATTTGCCGCGCCCACCCAAGAGTTATTAACCTATGAAGCCATTCTTGCTCCGGTCGATGGTTTTGAAGCCTCACTGACGGCGTTTTTCAATGCGGGCGGCAAGGGCGCGAATGTGACAGTGCCTTTTAAGGAGCAAGCTTTTGCGCTGTGTGACAGTCTCAGCCCAGAGGCCAAGCTTGCCGGCGCGGTAAACACCTTAAGTTTATTGGCCGATGGCACTATTCGCGGTGATAACACCGATGGCTTAGGGCTGGTGGCCGATCTCATCGCTAACTTAGGCAGCCTGCAAGATAAGCGCGTGTTGCTTATTGGTGCTGGTGGTGCGGCGCGCGGTTGTATTCTGCCGTTATTAAATGCGGGAATTGCGCAGCTGATCATCAGTAATCGCACCCACACTAAGGCACAGCTTCTGGTCGATATCTTTACTTCGGTGGATAACGGTGCTTTCGCAAATAGAGTCACCGCCGTAGAAATGAATGAGCTTGTGGGCGAGTTCGATATCGTCATTAACTCAACCTCGGCGAGTCTTGCGGGCGAGTTGCCAACTTTGCCAGCGCATATCATCACTACCCAAACTGTTTGTTATGACATGATGTACGGCGCCTCGGTCACCGCTTTTAACCAATGGGCGCTATCTCAAGGTGCAGCTAAGGTTATTGATGGGCTTGGCATGTTAGTCGGACAAGCGGCTAAGAGTTTTACCCTATGGCGAGGTATCGAGCCCGACACTCAAGTGGTATTAAATCTTTTGAGGGATAAACTAATGGCCGAGCCTAAGTAGGAAGCATGAATCAAAGTATTCTTTTTCCCGAACTGCAATATTGGGACGACGCCCACAAGCGAGTCTGCTTTATCGCGCAGTCACAGGGGATGAACATTAAGTGCTATATCAGTGTGAATAAGTTAGCCGAGCTGAATGATTTTTCTGAACAGCCGAGTGCCTATGAAGCCGCTGCTATGCTGGCATTGTTTGATGCGGTGAGATTTGATGCCGAAGAAATGGCGGAAGATTTAATTGAAGCCGAAGAGTTTGATGAGTTTGGGGCAGTACACTTAGGCTAAACTTATCGAACTCAGATAGTTTTCTGAATCAGCGAATAGCAAAAGGAGGTAGAGACTCAATGAGTCTCTACCTCCTTTCTTATATAGCTATAGTGACACTAAGCGACTAACTATAAGAGATTAGCTATAAGTGATTAGATGTTCTGTAACTCAACTAAGTATTCGTTTTTCAGTCTGACATAGTTGTCGGCAGATTCTGGCAAAAAGGCAATTTCGGCAGGCGTTAATGGGCGAGCCTGCTTAACTGGGCTGCCTACATATAAATAGCCACTCTGTAATACCTTGCCCGGTGGCACTAAAGAACCTGCACCTAAGATCACATCATCTTCTAAAATCGCACCGTCGAGAATAATCGCGCCCATGCCCACTAATACTCGGTTACCGACTTTGCAACCGTGAAGCATAGCCTTGTGACCAATAGTCACATCATCACCAATAATCAGTGGATGACCATCGGGACGAGCAGCTGACTTACGCGTTACATGCAATATGCTACCGTCTTGTACGTTCGAGCGTTTACCAATACGAATATGGTTAACATCACCACGCGCCGCCACCATAGGCCAAATACTGGCATCAGTATCTAACGCAATATCGCCAACAAGCACCGAAGCTTCATCTACATATACGTTATTGCCTAATTGAGGATGAATACCTTGGTAAGTTCTGAGTGGCCCTGACATAGAAAAGTCCCTAATTGAGTGGTTTTTAGCATTATAAAGGTTAAAAACTAGCGGGTCAGGTCAAATATCCAACGAACAGTGAGAAAATGACAATTATCTTAAAAATAGGGGTTGCGGACTTTCTCAATCTCCCTATAATGCGCATCCACTGACACGGCAGACAGCGAAAGCCAGCTGACGAGTTAGGTTGAATTGAGTAGCTTTTAAGCACTTAATTCAACCGCAGCAAGAAGTTGTAAAAAACTCCTTGACGCGAAACGGGAAATGCGTAAAATGCACGACCCTGAGCTGATGAAGCATCAGCACGACCCGCCTGCAACGGTATGTGGTCAACGCTCTTTAACAAGATAAAACAAGAAATCTGTGTGGACACTCACAGGTGTTGAGTTAATCGAAACTGCTTAACCTTCGGGTTGGCAGTCAAAAATTTAAATCAATGTAACAATGAGTGTTCATAGCAATATGTACAGTTTGTTTCTTTAGTTAGAAACAAAAAATCAGAATTCATTGAGCCGCTGAAGTCGCAAGACGGAAGCAACAAAACTTTAATTGAAGAGTTTGATCATGGCTCAGATTGAACGCT